>JBBFLK010000003.1:0-172500 GCA_037479115.1 Anaerohalosphaeraceae bacterium
TATATGACCAAAGAAGAATATGCATTGCGGGGGTACGATCTACCATGGCTTCCCTTTTTTTGCTTTCTTGAAAAAAAAGTATCAGTCGCTGGAAGAAATCGGCAGGGTGGGCTTGTCCGTCAGTGTCCACGGAGCTTCCAGAAGGTCGGCGATTTTCCGAAGAAAGGCCGCAGCGGTAATCTCATCAGCTGCACACTGGTCAATGGCCAGAGACACATTCAGCAGTTTTCGAATCACCGGCTTTCCCTCAAGCGGCACAACGTCATCGGCGATGTATCCGATGGACAGAATCCCGTTGGCCGAAGGCGGCGCAATGGCATAAAACCATTCAATACCGTACATTCCCAGGCCGCTCAAAACCAGGGTTGCTCCGTCAAAATCGTCCGGGGTAAGCCGATTCGCCCTCGCCCGTCGAAGCAGGGCATCAGAGGCCTCCGCCATCTCCGCCAGTGTCAGGCGTCCGGCATCCTGAATCACCGGTACCACCAGCCCCTGCGGGGCGGCGACGGCAAATCCCAGACCGATTTTTTCCGGAACCTCCCAGAGCCCCGCCTGGAGGTTTGGTTTGGCGCAGACTTGCGGAAACACGGCAGCAGCGCGGACCATAGCCGTCAAAACGAGGTCGTTGGTAGTCAGGCGAATGCCGGTCTGCCGGCTGTATTCCTTGCGCATGGCTACCATATCCGTCACATCCGCCCAGACCGAATAATATCCGAAGGCCTTGGTCTGCTTGGCCTCCAGCATCGTTCGGCCGATGAGTTTCTGGATTCGTGTCAGGGGCCGCCGCCGACAGTATTGGTTTTCTGTGTTCTCTGGTGTTTTCAGGTCCATTCGGCCTATTGTACTGTGCGCCCAAGCTTCGGCAAGCGGTTTTTCGCTTGCCCTTCAGGAAAAGCCGTTTATACTCAGGATAGGCCGCCTGGTTTGTCAGTACTTCTTTCAGTGCGGCGGAATTTTGGTAAGGAAAGGTATGGTTATGCATCAGCCCGGAATGCCGCATCCCGGACACAACAAACACCTGTGTTATCTCATCAACCTCCATTTTCATCACACGCACTGGGAACAGTACAAAAAACTGGTGGAAAACTCCCAGTATGTGTGCAAGCTGTGCGGGCGCACGGCCGCCGACAAAAACCGTCTCTGCCGGCCCGTGAAACTCTGACTCCGTTCCGAGAACGGCCGGCGTCCGGCGGGTGCTTACTCCTGCTCCTGCAGGAATTGAACCGCCAGTCCCAGCACGCCTTCACTCATCATTCGGGTGCGATCCACCCGAACCACCTTGCCGGTTTTGATGCGGGCATACTGCCCTTTCTGATGAGCCAGATGGGCTGTTCGCGGGAAGTTTAATTCGACCTCTTGTCCCGGGCGGACCGGAGCTGTCAGAGGAATGGTCAAATAGGCCCCGCCTTTGCTGACATTTACGCTTCGCCCGTTGAAAAAGCGGTTGGCGCCAGGCAGCCAGACGCTTACCGGCCAACTCAATTCCGTTCGCACTTCCTTACGCTGTTCGACCAGTGTGCCGTCCATAACCTTTTCTCCCTAAAAGTGTCTGAATCGTTGCAGTCTTTATTATCGTCAAAGTTAATCTGGGGAATATAGCAAAAATAGGAAAACTTTTGTTTTTTTGAAAAATGCAAGGCAGGTGGGGAATAAAAAAGATTTTTATCGGACGAAAAATTGATAAAAACAGATGAAAGCCAACCCCTGTTATGTTTTCATCGCGTCAATCTGAAGCAGGGCGATTGGGAGGAACAGAAAAACCGGCGCCCAAACCCAGATTTCCGGCCAGACCTGCCCTCCAATGCTTTCGGTGGCGAACAGTTTGCACAGAAAAACGGTCAGAAAACAGCCGAGTGTGGTCAGAAAGCTGATCAAGATGGCCGATTTTATTTCTTTGGGGTCTCGCCGAATCAGAACCGGAAGCGCCGCCATCAGAACAATCAGGTTCATAATTGGGTCCACAATCCTCGAATGCTTTTGGAGAATCAGTTCCGCCAAATCCGTTTTTCGCGTGCCCGGATAGTTCAGAAGTTCTTCAATCTGGCCGAAACTCAGCAGAGACTTGTACCCTTCCTGACGGCGAAGCCCGATGTCTTCCGGTCTCAGATTGCTGGCCAGAAAATCGATTGGCTCTACGGAGGTCAAAGAGGTAGGCCCTTCCTGTTCCGGCAGGACATTCATTCGCCGGCCGTGTTCCAGCACCCAGCCCTTCCGCGATGCATCATACACCGCTCGGGCGGCTTCCACTTGTCCGATAACCGTCCATCGCTGTCCGGACGCATCCTGCTGACGAAGGATGACAAAGGCATCCTCTACAGTTCGGGTGGATTCATTGTATTCCCGGCCGCAGAACAGATGACCCTCTGGAGAGCTGATAAACCAGAACGGAAAACGGCGGGGCTGGCCGATTTCATCCCGTCCCCGCGTCAAATCGCTCGCCAGCCGCGGAATCAGAAATTCTTCATCTGCTATCTGGAGCCCCATCAGCAGCACCGCCAGCAGCAGAATCGGTGCCAAAATGCGTTTGAGACTGATTCCGGAGGCCATTACGGCAATCAGCTCATTGTTTTTGGTCATTCGGGCCAGCGAAAAGACCGCTGCAATCACCGTAATCATCCCCGCCAGATGCCGAAACCACAGGGCTGTCTGCGGGCCGTAGTACGACAAAATGTGCCGCAGCAGCACGCCTTTTCCCTGTCCGGACTGTTCGACAAACTCGTCAATATTGACAAACAAATCCAGGGTGATGCACATCCCGATTAGGACAAAGAAGGAAATGAAATACCCGACCAGAAAGTTTTTGGCGATATATCGATCCAGCAGCCGCATCGTTCTGTCCGCTTTCAAACCCGACTGATTTTCCGATACAGAATCCACGCCAGCATGGTCAGCAAAACCAGCCCGCCCCACATCACGGCAATCCCAACCTCCGGTCCGGCGGCCGGATTTTTGGTCAGCTGCTTGCCCGACAGGATAAACACAATCAGCACAGCTCCCGGGATTGTACTGGCCCCGAAGGCGCTGAGAATATGTCCTCCGCGGAACAAAATCCCCAGACAGATTCCTGTTACAATCAGCGGGATGCATCCGAGTCCCAGGACCAGCCGGGAATGAATCTCGCTGATCAGCTGATTGTCCACCTGGACGAGCCGCTCCTGCAGCTGTTTCTGAAGTGCTTCCAGGAATCGGCTCGGAGCGGAAATGCGGAGGCCTTTGGCGGACAAATCGTTTCCGGTCAGGGTCTGCAGCAGTGTGTCCGTCCGAAGTCCCTCCAGAATTCCTTCCGGAATCGGCAGGTCCGGAATCACTTTCTGCAGAGCGGTTCCTTTGATGCCTCCGGCCAGCTGCCACTGCGGGGTTTCCAGAATCAGTTCCAGCCCTCGTTCAATCCGGTCATCTTCGAGAGTAATCCGTCCATGGTCGCTTTCATACCGACAATAGACCTCGTTGTTCCGATAGGGCAGGATTTCCAGCAGCCGCACGGGTCCGATCAGCTCAATCTGCCGTTCCTGGTTTACTTCCAGTCCTTTCGCCCGCAAAAGATATTCCCGTCCCCCGTCAGCGGAGCGAAACCTCAGATACTCCTGCGGGTTGTTCAGGGTCTGACGGCCTTCTTCAGCCAGACGCTCGATAATGGTTTGAGCCCGGACCGTCAGGGCCAAATCATAAACCGGTCCGAACTGAAGTTTGTCCGCCTGAATCTGTTTGAGCTGTTCGATTTTCTGAAACTTGATTTTATCAGCCAGAAGAGGAGGCACCCGCCGGCTGACCCCAATGGTTCCCACGCGAACCGGCTGGTTTTCATCAAAACGAATGGTATCCTCTGTAATCACGGTGACCGAATGATGCTGCCGATGTGTTTCGATATCGACTGTGGCCTGGCGGGCTGTAATCATCCGCGGCGGTTTATTCTTTTGAATATCCAGAATCACCACATCCAGCAGCAGGTTGTTTGCCGGAACGGCCTGTTCAGCGTAAATTTTGTATCGGCCTCCGGGAAGGTCCCAATAGCCCTTGCGCTGGATATTGCGGAACAAAATCTGTTTGGCATCGGCCCGGACCCGATATTCGCTGCGGTGAATGAAGGCCGGGGTAATATAGAAGCTGAGCATCAGGTTGGCCAGGGCCGCTCCCAGGGCCAGAGAAAAGCCCGGCAGAATCAGCGTTCGAAAGGCGATTCCGCCGGCTCGGCAGGCATCCAGTTCCCGGTCCGCCGCAAAACGTCCGTAGGTCATTGCCGCCGCAAACAAGGCCGCGATTGGAATGACAAATGTCAGCGTAATCGGGCAGAAATCTCCGATTAGACTGAGCATCTGGCGCGGACTGACACCGTATTCCTTAATCATCGGAACCAAAAGACCTGCGCTGAGCATCAGCGTCAGGGCCACGGTCGCCAGAAAGAAGATCCGCAGCAGCTCTTTCATCAAATATCGATGCAGCAGAAAAAACATAACTTGTTTCGTCCTCAAGGATTTTGACAAAGTCCGGATTTTACTCTCTCGACTTCCATTTGCAAAGCGGATAATTCCATTTCCGCAAGCTCGGTAGGGACGTTTCTGATTGTTTTTCCCCACAAAATCGGCTGGATTTTGGGGTTCGATTCGTTTAGAATTTCCTGAAATCAGGATATACCGGAACCAAAAGCGAAGGGAGAAAGACTATGGCCAAAAGTGCAAAGGACAAAAAGGCAAAAGTGATTGAGGTGCTTAACAAAGCCCGGGCGATGGAGCTGCAGGCCATCTCCCAGTATATGAATCAGCATTACGGTCTGGATGATATGGATTATGGCGAGCTGGCCGCCAATATGAAGCTCATTGCGATTGATGAGATGCGCCATGCGGAGGCCTTTGCCGAACGCATTAAAGAGCTGGGCGGCGAACCGACGGCTGAGCCGGCTGCCAAGACCATCCGGGGGCAGGAAGTCGAAAAAATCTTCCCCTTTGATGCCAACCTCGAAGACCACACCATCGATGTGTACAACCAGTTTGCCGCGGTCTGCCGGGAAAACGGCGATTCTGTCAGCCAGAAGCTCTTCGAGACCATCATTGAGGAGGAACAGTCCCATTTTAACTACTTTGACAATGTGGACCAGCACATCAAGAAGATGGGCAATACATATCTGGCCCGCATTGCCGGTACTCCCTCCTCCACCGGTCTGGCCCCGCAGGGGTTTGTCATTCGCGAGCAGGGCGGCGGCGCTGCCTAATCCGGGTCGTTGGCTTGCGTTTTTCAAGCGGACAGGGATTCCGTTCTCTGTCCGCTTTTTTGTTATTGGCGGCGAATCAGCCTGCGGCGGTCAACTTTTTTTTGCAGATTGTCCGTCAAATTGGTAGAGTACTTTCCGGACAAGGCCGTTGCGCCGTCTGCACGGCCGAGGGTGAAAATCTTGTGCAATGAGGATGGTCTATGTCGATTACCGTCGAAGAAATCTTTGAAACCGTCAATATGACGCTTCGGCAGAACTTTGACATCCGCACACTTACGCTGGGCATCAACCTTAAAGACTGCATGGACCGCGACTTGGACCATTTCTGCGGTCGCGCCGGCCAGCGGATTGAACACATGGGCAGGCAGCTCAATGCCGCTGCCGACAAAATGCAGGCCAAATACGGCATTCCCATCATCAACCGCCGCATTGCCGTCACGCCTGTTTCGATTCTTCTGGAGCCGCTTCCCAAAACCAAAACCGTTGCTGTTGCGGTCGCCCGGATGCTTGACCGCTCGGCTGCCGCCGGCGACATTGATTTCATCGGCGGCTTCGGCGCCCACGTGCAAAAAGGGCTGACCGCCTCTGCCGAGAATCTGATGCAGGCCCTGCCCGTCGCTCTTTCGCAGACGCATCGGGTCTGCTCCTATTTCAACATGGGCTCCACCCGTGCCGGATTGAATATGACTGCCGTCGAACGGTTCGGCCATATCCTCAAAGAGCTGGCCTTCCGCAGCAAAAACGGCATCGGCTGCGCCAAAGTGGCCGTCTTTGCCAACGTGCCTGATGACAATCCTTTTATGGCCGGTGCTCATCACGGGGCGGGCGAGCCGGATTTTGCTCTCAATGTCGGCATCAGCGGCCCGGGCGTCGTCAAAGCCGTTGTCGAGCAGAACCCGGACTGCGATTTGACGGAATTGTCCGAAGTCATCAAACGAACCGTCTTTAAGATTACCCGGGCCGGGGAGCTCATCGGACGGGAAGTTGCTGACCTGCTTGGTGTTGAATTCGGCATTGTGGACATCTCCCTGGCCGCGACTCCCCGTGCGGGGGACTCCGTGGCGGAAATCATCGAGGCGATGGGCGTAAGCCGAATGGGCCGGCCGGGCACCACTGCCGCTCTGGCATTGCTGATTGACGCCGTCAAAAAGGGCGGCTCGATGGCCTCCGGGCATGTCGGCGGCCTTTCCGGCACCTTTATTCCCGTCAGTGAGGATGCCGGAATGATTCGGGCCGTGCGGCAGGGGGCTTTAACGCTTGAAAAACTGGAGGCCCTTACCAGCGTCTGCTCCGTCGGGATGGATATGTTCGCCGTCCCCGGCAGCACGCCGCCCGATGTTCTCAGTGCCCTGATTGCCGATGAATTGTCTATCGGCATCATCAATAACAAGACCACCAGCGTGCGGGTTATCCCCGTTCCGGGCAAAAAGCCGGGCCAGATGGTTCATTTCGGGGGGCTGCTGGGCTCTGCACCGATTATGCCTGTCAGTCGGCGTGCCTCGA
Organism: Anaerohalosphaeraceae bacterium; assembly: GCA_037479115.1. Lineage (NCBI taxonomy): Bacteria > Pseudomonadati > Planctomycetota > Phycisphaerae > Sedimentisphaerales > Anaerohalosphaeraceae > Anaerohalosphaeraceae bacterium. Next base: position 6,710 of record JBBFLK010000003.1, read on the forward strand.
GGGCTTTTGTGCTCCGCCGCGGACGAATGCCCGCCCCCATCCACTCACTCCGCAATTAACCCGCAGCGGTTTTTCAAGAGGGAGAAATGTCGCCTCTGGTTTTGTGAACAACGAGTTGTTATTTGACAGGCCCCCTGTGTCGTTCCCGAATCCTGCCCTCCAAAGCTTTCAAATAGGAAAAAAGCCGTCCTTCCCGCGCAGGCGGGAATCCAGCGAGGTCACCTGTATTGCTTAAGAGAAGACAAAGCGGCAGGAGTCCAATCAGCCGCGTTCCTCAGCCGACCGGCCGAATATCGAAAAAGCACGAAAGATGCTGCAGGATTCGCTGCAGGGCCTGCTCGTGGGTCAGGCCGGACAGGGAAATGGTCAGGTCGGCGTATTTTTCATACAGGGGCGTTCGTTTTTCAAAAAGCGTCTGCAGCGTCTGGCCCGGTTCGATAACCACCCCTCGAGCCGACATATCCGCCAGCCGCTTCTGAAGCGTTTCCAGCGGCACCTGCAGGTACAGGGCATAGCCGTTCTGCTTCAGATGCTTCATGGCCGATTCATAATAAACCGCACTGCCGCCGGTGGCAATGACCGTATGATGAACATCCAGTTGGGTCAGATAGTCCTCTTCCAGCCTGCAGAAGCCCTCCAGCCCCAGTTGGGCAATCAGTTCCCGCAGGGTCTTGTTCTGCCGCCTCTGAAGGGCGACATCTGTATCCAGAAAATCCCGCCGCAGGGCCTTGGCCAGAAGGACCCCCAGGGTGCTCTTGCCCGCTCCGGGCATGCCAATCAGAATCAGATTGGATTTTTCCATCGCTTCGCTGCCGGTAGGTCTTCCGGCTTCGACAACGCATTACTCGGCAGATGCCGCAAAATCTCTTTTGTGAAGGTACAGGACCCAATCGACTCCGGTTCGTGGGAGTCCGAACCGTAAATCAGCCGAACCCCGGCCTCGAGGGCAATCTGGTACAGCCGAATCCAGAACCAAAGTCCGTTATGAGCCAGCCGGGAGCCGGTCAGTTCGTTGATTTCCCAGGCAATCTCATTTTTGGCCGACAGTACGGCCGCTTCCTGAAAGACCTTCAGGGCTCGTTCCCCGTGGACGTCCAGCTGCATACACGAGGCCAGCAGCCGTCCCGGGTGGGCCAGTGTATCAATCGCCGGGTTGGAGACAATACCCAGCAGGGTTTTTTCCCAGACCCGCAGGAATGTTTCTTCATCCAGCCCCCGCTGTTCCGGCTTCCAGGGGTAATGGCCTTTGGTGGGAACATAATGAAAGCCGGCGATTACGTAATCAAGACCTGAGAAGTCGTTAACCATCAGACGGCCGTCATCCCGCTGTCCATCCACGTCGATTTCTGCTCCGACGATGACCCGGCAGTGAGGTTGAAACTGCTGAACCAGGCGGCGAATCTGCTCCACAGGGGCCTTTTTGTCCGGTTGAGTTGTATGGTCTGTAATGGCAATCATCCGCAGCCCCGCCTCATCCGCCCGTCGGCAGATGGCCTCAATCGTCATCGTCGGGGCGTGCCCGCAATATTCCGTATGAATGTGAAAATCGTAGTCAATCTTCATCGCTGATTCCGTCGTGTCAAAACCCCTTTCGACGATATAATTAACCATATTTTGGGGAAAATGCGAATAAGAAATTCATGAAAGGTTTTTTTGCAAAAGACGGTGTCGCAATAAAAAAACCGCCGGTTTTTCAGGCCGGCGGTTTTTCGTTTTGAGACCGTTCTCCTACTGGACGATTTTCAGCACGCTCACGGAGCGGGCGGGCAGGGTGACGGAGATTTTGCCGTCTTTGACCTGAATGCCGCTCAGCGGGGCGGGTTTGACCGTGTTCGGCTTCTCGAAGGTGTTATGGGCCTGCATGGTCTCGGCCGTCAGGACTCGTCCGGTGACGGAGCCGACTTTAAGCCCTTCAACCGTGCAGTTCAGCGAAGCCGGCTTGTTCGGATTCAGATTGCAGATGGAGACATACACCGCCCCGTCCTTGCCTTTGGAGGCGGATACATGCAGAGCCGGAATCTTCTGTTTGTCAAACGTGTAATCCTCGCAGGTCAGCTTCGTCGGCAGCAGCCGTCCGCCCTGGTGCACCTTGTACATTTCGAAAACATGGTAGGTCGGTGTCAGAAGCATCTTGTCGCCTTCGGTCAGAATCATCGCCTGAAGAACGTTGACTGTCTGAGCGATGTTCCCCATCTTGACCCGGTCGCAGTGGTGATTGAAGACATTCAAAAAGATGCCCGCCGACAGGGCGTCCCGCAGCGTATTCTGCTGATAGAGAAACGCCGGATTGGTGCCGGGCTCGGCATCCCACCACGTGCCCCATTCATCCACAAACAGGGCCACCCGCTTCTGCGGGTCGTATTTGTCCATAATCTCCTTGACTTTGCGAATTACTTCATCCACCTCGAGGGTATTTTTCATCAGGGCAAACCACTCTTTTTCATCAAACTGTGTGGCGCTGCCTTTTTCATTCTCTCCCCAGGTGCCCGTGCCGCGGACATAATAGTGCTGGGCAAGCGCATCCATATGGCGGTGGCAGTTTTTCATCACGACTTCGGTCCAGTGATAGTCCACCCCGCCCGGACCGCAGGCGATTTTGACGATTTCGTTGCCCGAATAGCTGCGGACATAGGTGGCGTAACGTTTGTAAAGGTCGCTGTAGTATTCCGGGGTCATATGGCCGCCGCAGCCCCAGTTCTCATTGCCGATGCCGAAATATTTGACCTTCCAGGGTTTTTCCCGTCCGTTGGCCCGCCGCAGATTGGCCATCTCGCTGTCGCCGTCAAAGGTCATGTATTCCACCCAGTCCTGCATTTCCTCGACGGTGCCCGAGCCGACATTGCCCGCTACATACGCCTCACAGCCCAGCAGCTCGCACAAATCCAGAAATTCGTGGGTGCCGAAGGCGTTGGTTTCCGTGACCATGCCCCAGTGGGTGTTGACCATTTTCGGGCGTTTGTCCCGCGGGCCGATGCCTTCTTTCCAGTGGTATTCATCGGCAAAACATCCGCCCGGCCAGCGCAGCACAGGAACATTCAGCGCTTTGAGGGCCTCCAGCACATCCAGCCGGATGCCGCGAATGTTGGGAATCGGCGAGTCCTCTCCGACCCAGATGCCGTCATAAATGCATCGCCCCAGATGCTCGGCGAAGTGCCCGTAGATTTCCGGGGCAATTGTGTCTTTGGGCTGGTCGGCTTGAATGGTCAGCTGGGCCGACCAGGCCGCCGCTGACAGCAGTCCGACCATCAGAAGAATCCCCGGTTTTCTTATCCTGCTGTGTGTCTTGCTTTCCTTCATTTTTGTCCCTTTCCCAAAATGGTTCCAGTTGACGATGTCGTTTTGCTTGACCTATTTCATTACGCCTTCGACAAACTTAAACTTCTGTCCGCCGACGGAGGCATCCACCATCAGGCCGCGGTCGGCCATCATGAAGACCGCCATTCCGTCTTTGTAGTCCGACTTGGCGGCCGCCCCGATCGTGACAGCCGTAGCGGTGGCCTGTGCCGAAAAGGCAAACTCGCCCGAACGGAAGCGGTCCAGGTCCTGTTTCTGGCGGAAGAAGACGATTTCGCGGAAGAATTCTCCTCCGAAGGAGAAACCCAGGGTGGCCTGCGACAGACTGGCATAACCGATTTTGCGTCCGCGTTCGAAGACCTCGCCGCGCCCGTAGGCCCCGCCGACCCAGAACGCTCCTTTGGTCACTCGCGGAAACACCGCATAGCCGTAGGCATTATCAAAAAAGGACTGGATGCTCGGGTCAGCGGATTTGAACAGGGCAATCGCCTCCTGCACTTCCGCACTGAGGACATCCCGTGTTTCTTTCTTTTCCGGAACGGTGGAGCATCCTGCCAATAGGGTCAGCAGGACAAGAGTGGACAGACAGCGTTTCATACGAGAACTCCTTTCTTTTTGCTTTATTTTAAGGGATATTAAGACGAATCCGCAGGGTTTGCAGATTCACCACGTCTTCCTGATTGTAGTCCAGCAGGGTCTGCAGAGCGTCCGGGTCGCCGTTTTCCGTATAATCCCGCCACAGCTGCACCGCCATCCAGCCGTTGATGTCTTTGAGCCGGCGGCGGATATTCAGTTTTTGCTCAACCCGTTTCAGTCCGCCTTTGAGTTCCTGCTGCCAGCAGGAAAACATCAGGTCGCAGTGAACAAAGGATTTTTCCAGATGAATTCCCAGACGTTTGCGCAGAAACGGCAGGTCAAACCGGTGCCCGTTGTAGGTGTAAATGGTTGTCACGCCCTCCAGGGCGGCTCGAATGGACCGCTCTTCGATGCCCGGACTGACCAGCTGGATGACTTCGAGCATCGGCCCCCGTTCCAGCGCCAGCCCGACGACCGTAATCTCTGCATTTTTCGGACTTAAGCCCGTTGTTTCAATGTCCAGATAGCAACGCATAGGAAACCATTTCTTTTTGCCGCAGGACAGAATGATTTATGTATGATTTATGTTTTCCGCAAAAGAGCGGCGTATCCGCCGTCGTGTCCAAAATCTGTCTGTGAGCCGCAGGAAGGCAGGGTCAATTCTTCCTGTTCAAGCGTAAACGATGGATGGTTGGCCAGAAAGTCCTGAACGACCTGCTGATTTTCCTCCGGCAGGATGGAACAGGTCGAGTACACCAGCGTTCCGTGTTTGCGGACATACCCGGCGGCCTGTTCGAGCAGGTCTTTTTGGGTTTGAACCATCTCGGGGATGGATTCGGGCTTGAGCCGCCATCGCACTTCCACGCGCCGCGCCATCACCCCCGTATTGGAACAGGGGACATCCAGCAGAACGGCCGAGACCTTGTTTTTGGTTCCTAACGCCTCCTTGATTTGCTCCGGCCGAACACACTGCACACAGCTGATTTCCAGCCGCCGACAGTTCTCCTCGACCTTTTGGAGCCGCCGGCTGTCGGCATCCACCGCCAGAATCCGTCCCTGATTCTTCATTTTCATCGCCAGCTGAATGGTTTTCCCCCCGGGGGCGGCGCAAAAATCCAGCACAACCGACCCCGGCTGAACCGGCAGCATCGAAGCCGCCCGGGCCGCCGTCGGGTCCTGGATAAAGAAATACCCTTTCTGAAACGTCCATAAGTCCGCCAGATACCGATGCGTATGAATGCGCAGCATCGTCTGCTCGGTGTTCAGCTCGGCGTGGACGGCCTCTGATTTAAGCAGCTCCGCCAGACGCGGGGCGGTGGTTTTCAGCAGATTCGGCTGCAGGATGATGGCGGGAATCCGGTTGGAAGCCGCACAGATGGAGAGCAGATTGTCCGGTCCATAGGCCGCCAGCCATCGTTCCGTCAGCCATTTCGGAATCGAAAACGCAATGCTGCAATACTCGAGCATTTGGCTGTCCGGGTCCGGCAGGAGCGGTTCTTTCAGCAGACATCCTGTTCCGGCCTTGGCGGGAATCCACCGGCGCCGGTCGCTGCCTTCCCGGGGACAGCGTCGGTTTTCAATCAGCCGCTGCACGCGCCGCAGGACCGCATTGATGAAACCGCGCCGCCGGGCCTGTTTGCCCGCCAGCGAGGCCGTTTCATTCACAACCGCATATTCCGCTGTGTCCGGGCAGAAGAGCAGCTCAAACGCCCCCAGCCGCAGCAGCGTCATCAGGTCTTTTTCCACGAAAGACGGCTTCAGCTCCGCCGCCGCCGTCAGCACCGTATCCAGCAGCGTCCGGTTTCTCAGAACCCCCAGCACCAAATCCGTCACCTGTCCTCTGGATTCGGCTTCCGGCAGGGTTTGTTCCAGCAGCTCCGAGGCGGTATGCTTTCCCTCTTCCCAGCTGAGCAGAATCCCTGCGGCCAGACCCCGATTGGAAGAACCAAAGGATTTCATTCGAGGACTCCCTTCAGAACTTTTTCCAGCGGCAGGAATAAATCACCCGGCTGACAGGCCCGGCCGTTGACGAAGGCACTGAACGGCATCAGGTCGGACCCGGCCGGCTTAATCCACTCAATCCGCACGGCGTCCTGACCGCACCAGACGTCCAGATTTTCATTGAGCATTCCGCAGGGCTGATAGGCGGAATTGCTGGCCGAAACCGCCCGGGCCTTCTGGATAATCACCCGCCAGGAGCGGCCTGTCTTTCCGGAAACATAGACCGCCTGTGCACCCGGCCAGGGCCACAGGGCCCGGATTTGATTGACGACCGCCGACGCCGGTCGGCTCCAGTCGATAAACCCGTGTTCTTTCTTCAGTTTCGGTGCATAGGTAACCTCGGATTCATCCTGGGGTATCAGGACAACCCGTCCGGCTTCGATATTGTCCAGCGTCTGCATCAGGACCGGCACTGCCAGGGCGGCCAGCCGGTCGTGAAGGGTCTGGGCGTTGTCCTCCGGTTCGATTGCCAGAGAGGACTGGGCCAGAATGTCTCCGGCATCCATCCGATCGGCCAGCGTGATGATGCTGATGCCGGTTTTGGTTTCGCCGTTCATCAGGGCCCAGTGAATTGGGGCAGCCCCGCGGTATTTCGGAAGCAGCGAAGCGTGAACGTTAATCGCCCCATACGGAAAGAGGTTGATGACCGGCCGGCTGATTTTCTGGCCGAAGGCGATAACCAAAAGCAGCTCGCCCTTGCAGGCGGCGACCTTTTCGGCCCATTCCGGATCGTTGATGTTCTCGCTTTCCCGGCAGTCCAGTCCTTTCTGTTCACACCAGAGACGAACCGGCGTCGGCCTGGGCTGGCGATGACGTCCCGCCGGACGAGCCGGCTGCGTGAAAATCCCTGCCAGAGTATGCCGGCTTTGCAGGACGGCTTCCAGACACGGAAGCCCGAACTCCGATGAGCCGAAAAAGACGATTCGCATTCAAACAGACCCTCAATCTGGGTGTTGTTGTTCAACAAAACGGATTCTAAGAGGCCATTATAGGGCCCGCCGGTCGGGTGTACAAGAGCCGGTTTTATTTCGTCCGGTTTTCGGGGGACGATTCGATATGAAAGACCTCCCGAAGAGGCCGCTGGACGGGGCTGTTGTCCGGATTTGACGGCATAATCTCCTTCATATAGGCCCACCATTTTTGACAGATTTCCGTCCGGGCCACAGCGTTCCAGCGTTCCTCGTCTTCGATTTCTGCATAGCCGAACAGCTGATTCGTCTGCGGGTCCAGAAAGATGGAGTAGCTCTTTACGCCGTGCTCCAAAAGGGTCTGCTCCAGCTGGGGCCAGATGGGATTGTGACGCTTTTCATATTCGGCCTCCTGTCCGGGATAAACCTGCATCACAAAGGCCTTGCGAATCATCCAACACCTCCTTTAGTTCAGCGCGGCCGTTTCCAAAGCGGCGTGTGCCGCAGCGGATTGTTTGCGGCGGGGTTTTGGAAAATCGGAGATGCCCAGAAGCCGGGCGATTCGCCGCGGGATGTCCGTATTGTCCAGCACACCGGTAAAGTGTTCAGCCCCGGGCCCGAAGGCCAGCAGAATCACCGGCCCATTGCTGTGATTTTTGGACGACCATTCGGACTTCATCCAATTGGGTTTCGGTCCGCCGCCGTAAAGGGTCAGTCCGCCGGTTTCGTGGTCGGCGGTCACCAGGACGAGGGTTTGTTTGTCGGCGGCGGCAAACTCGAGCGCCTCACGCACCGCCATATCAAACAGCAGCGTCTGACGAACGGCGGCCTTGGCATCATTTGCATGACAGCACCAGTCAATCTGGCTGCCTTCCATCAGGAGGAAAAAGGGTTTAGGCGGTGTTGTGCGGCTTAAAATCCGAAGGGCCGCCTGAGTCATTTCCGCCAGGGTCGGTTCCGGCGGCAGGGTAGTCATCGCATCCGAGGCAAAAAAACCAAGCACCCGTCCGGAGGACAAGGCCCCGAGCTGTTCCTTTGAAGAGATGACCTGCCAGCCCGCCGCTTCGGCTTCCGCCGGCAGATTTCGCCCGTCGGTTCGAACCCCTTGCGGCTGCGGCAGCCAGTATTTGCGTCCGCCGCCCAGCAGGACATCCGCTCGGCTTTCGAACAGCTGGACGGCGATTTGGGCCTCCAGGTTGCGGTCGTGAATATGCGCAGCCAAGCCCGCCGGCGTGGCATGAGTAATCGTAGACGTGGCCACCGCTCCTATGCGGTATCCTTCCTGCTGAAGCCGCTCGGCAATCGATATCCAGTCTGCTCCTTTGGAATCCTGTCCGATTCGGTCGTTGCGGGTCTTGATGCCGCACATCAGGGCCGTAATCCCCGCCGCCGAATCCGTCACCTCTCCGCGGATATTGTGTGTGTACACCAGAGCCGTATAAGGCATTCGCTCCATCCACAGCCGCCCGTCCGCCCCGGCTGCGGCCTGACGAGCCAGCGCAATCTGGTTGATGCCCATCCCGTCCCCAATGCACAGGATGACATTTTTCGGACGCTCGCCGACGGGATTGGAAAGCGGTTCTTTGGCGGTCGGCGGCTGATAAAAAGAGATGTCTGTTTCCGCCGGTGCGACATAGTGCCAGACGGTTGAACAGCCGGCGTCAAGAAGGAAAAGAACAGAAAGAGCCAAAACAAAAAAGCGGGTTCGAGGGTTTATGGTCATCGCAAAATTATCCTTTCGCACGGGCGTACCAATCAGGGTCTTGAGCCAGTTTCGCGCGGGCTTCTTCCGTCATCAAGGCAAAGGCCGGATAGGTGGACTCCCACGCCCGCAGCGTAAAGGGGGTGGTGCGCATCTTTTCCACTTCGATGCCCGCATCCTTCAGATAGGAACCGTAGATATGGAGCGAATCGCTGATATCAACATAGCGGCCGACGCGGACCGGCTTGCCCAGTTTGCCGGCCAGGCGCTCGGCGATTGTCCGCTGAAGGTCCGTCAGGGCGTAGGCATTCATAAACCAGGCCTTGTATAAATCCCGGCTTCGCCAATGAGTGTTCATATTCAGCACAAACCCGCCTCGGCTGTCTTCCGTCAGACGGCACCAGATACGCTGCAGGCAGGGCGGGTCTTGTGTTTTCGGGTCCGCCGTAGGCATCCAGGTAATCGCCTGGGCCCGACGGGTATAGTGACAGGCCGCCAGGGCCTCCACCAAAGACTCGATTTGATTGACGGGGGCAAAGGGTTTTGGACTGTTGGGATTTCGCAGGTCTTCCGTCGGACAGTAGGCAAACAGCCGCTGATGATAGGTGTAGGTCCATTTGCCCGCCGCCGGGTCAATCCAGTGATCGTGAATGCCGTCCACTACCTCCTGCCGATACGCCTCCAGTTCCTCCGGTCCGCCGGGGAAGTTTTTGTGAATCCGCGGCTCCCGGAAGGGGTCGCTTACGGTAATCATCACAGTGGCATCTTTGCTGGGCGGGTCGCCCGGGCGGTCATACTGGGTCGGAATCGTCAGCCCGTAATCCCACACCGCCAGCACCGCCTTTTCCCACGCCTCGGGAAGACAGTCCGCCGCAACCGTCAGGACAGGCAAAGTCCCGTCTGAGGAGGAAGATGACATGAAAAATCTCCTTTAGTTAAAGCCCCAGTTCCTCTTTGGTCAGGCCGAGGGATTCCCGCTGGTCTTCCGGGATTTTGGTTCGCAGCAGTTCGCGGGCGGCTTCGGCATTTTTGGAGTTGGGGCAGTTGCGGATAACCTGCCGGCAAAGTTCCACCCCTCTTCGATAGGAAATGAAGCGTTTGCCGGCAGCCTGCAAAAAAAAATCCTGTGCCGCTGCCAGCTCGTTGGCCCCGCACAGTTCATTATACTCATCGCTTTCAACCGGGCCCCGAGCCGCTGACATCATCCGGGAATTGGGGTCCGCCGGTACAGGAGCCGGGCGGTTTGGGTCCGCCGGTCTTACACCCGGCACAATGTCTTCCCCCGATGCCGCAGGGGTCTGCTGGACCGGTTTGGTGAAGGCGAAACCCGTCAGGTTTCGCAGGAGCATCGGAAGCATAAATCCTTCCGCCGAGCCGGCAAATCGGAACTGGCCGTTTTTGTCAACAATCGCCGTAAACGGACTTTTCGCATCCATCACCAAATCCGGCGTGTTGGCGGCGGCATAAAGAATCGGCAGCGGATGCGGGTTCTCGTTCAAATACCGCTGAACGGCAGGTTTTTGGTCGGGTTTATTGGTAATCACGCTCAGGAAAAGGATGTCTTTTTTGCCGGCTTTGGCGGTTTGCTCCTTGAGGATTTCAACGGCCTCCAGCTGGGCGGCAAAACTCGAACCGGTTTGGCCGTCCGGGGATGCGGCCGTCTCTTCGCCCGGACCGGCCGCCGGGGTTTGCCGAGCGGGGGTATAAAGCAGCGGCTGGCCGGCGTCTTCCGGTTTTTTCTCAATCAGATTTTCCGCCGGAACCTCCCAAATGAATAGACACAAGACGGCCTGATTGGGCTGATAATCAAAGGATTTTCCATCCAGAAAAGCCCCGTAAAACGGCTTGAGGGTCTTTCCAATCAAATCCATCCGCAGGGATTCCGGATTAAAGTCCAGTTTTCCGGTGGTTCCGTAGAGGGATTGTCCGGTCATTTCCGGCATCATTTCCGGCCCAGCGCCCATCCCCATCGGATTTCGCTGCATGGCCGGGCGAACGGCACGCGGCTGAATCGGACGTTTGGAAAGCAGCAGCGAAAAGAACTGCTGCGAAACCCACGCGTCCCGATTGGACGCATCCATCCGGCAGGCCCGCGCGCTGGAAGTCAGCGCAGATTCAACCGCTCCCGTGCAGTATTCGACCCAGCCCTGCAGCAGCATATAACGGGCCTTGGCCGGGTCTTCAAACATCATCATATGTCGGCGGCTGTCCTCGAGCAGGGCGGAAGCCGATTTGACATAAAGCTCGCCGGGATTTTTGTATTCGTTGATTTGGGTAAAGAAGTCATCCAGGGCTTTTTCCAGCAGCCCGGCGGCCTCCTGAGCCTGCTGAAGCAGTGCCTGTCGTCGCGGGTCTTCCGTCTGCGCTGCTCCCATTTGTTCCGGGCTTCGAGGTCTGCGGGGGGCTGCACCGCCGAAAACAATGCCGCTTAAGGCCAAGAGCCAGACAGCCCAAAGCAGTATTGAGAATTGTCTATAAATCATTCCTTTTTTCATAGAAAACTCCTGCCCATATCCTGATTTTATGAGTTCTGCATTCCCACCCATTCGAGTTTACTATCTTATCGGAAACGAGCCGAAAAAGAAACCTTTTTTTGAAACCGTTCTGGAAGCTTGAAAGCTCGCATGAGGGAAATGCCGTTTGCTTTTTGCGTATTCTAAAGGTAGGATAAACGGCATCTTAGAAAAGATGGACGGCGAAACGATGTTTACGGGTATTGTAGAACAGACAGGTCTTGTTCGAGGGACTCGTCCCCGGGGCGGCGGGCTGCAGGCGGAAATCGACCTGGGAGCCGCTGCGGAAGGGACCCGAGTAGGGGACAGTATTTCCGTCAATGGGGTCTGCCTGACCGTAACGGCTTTGCAGAATACGACGGCTGTCTTCGATGTGAGCCCGGAAACCCTGCGGCGCAGCACCTTAAAGACGCTCCGCAGCGGACAAAGGGTCAATCTCGAACGGGCGATGCGGGCCGACGGGCGTTTCGGAGGCCATTTCGTACAGGGGCATGTGGACGGCATCGGAAGGATTGCCGAAATCCGCCGGCGCGGGGACTTTGCCGAGTTTCGAATCGAAGCGCCGGCCGCCCTTCTGGAGCAAATGGTTGAAAAAGGGTCTGTCGCAGTGGACGGCATCAGCTTGACGATAGCCTCCTTAGATGAAAAGGGGTTTACCGTGGCCCTTATCCCGGCTACGCTGGCCCAGACAACATGGAAAGAATCCAAAACGGGGGATGAGGTGAATATTGAAACGGATATTCTGGTCAAGATTGTCCGAAACCTGCTGCACAAGACCGCCGGACCGTCCGCCGCACTGGACCCGGAGGTCCTGCGTTCGTGGGGGTATTCACCCAATGGCTGAGCATACGCTGGACAATTCGGCTTCCAACCCGCTGACGATTGGGATTACGATGGGCGACCCGGGAGGCATCGGTCCGGAGATTATCGTAAAAGCCCTGGCGGACCCGCTCCTGCGCCGGCAGGCCAAATTTATTATTTTCGGTCTGGATGAGCAGCTCGAATATGCGGCGGACTTGGCGGAGGTGCCGCCGTTTTGGATTCGCCACCCGCACGAAAAAATCAGCCGCGATTACCCGCGTCAGGTGGTTGTGGCTGACTATGATGAATATTCCCTGCCGTCCTACATTCACCGGCCCACGCGCATCAGCGGGGAATGCTCCATCCGTTTTTGCCTGGATGCCGTTCAGGCCGCCCGGGACGGGATTATCGACGCGGTCGTGACTGCCCCCATCAGCAAAACCAGCTGGAAACTGGCGGATGCCCCCTGGCCGGGTCATACCGAGCTGCTTGCCGACTGCTGCAAAAGCCCCCGCAAGGCGATGATGTTTGTCGCCGGGCCCCTAAAGCTGGCGTTGGCGACGATTCACGAGGCCCTTTTTGAAATTCGCCATAAGTTTACCATCGGCTGTGTCTTTGAGCCCATTGACCTGTTGAACACGGCTTTGCAGGATTATTTCGGAATCAAAAATCCGCGGATTGCTGTAGCGGGACTCAACCCCCACGCCGGCGAAGACGGCCAGTTCGGCGACGAGGAGCAGCGGATTATTCGTCCGGCCATGCTCCTGGCGCAGGAAGTCGGCATTCGATGCGAAGGTCCGTTTCCGGCGGATACGCTTTTTGTTAAAGCCGCGCGCGGAGAGTTTGACGGCGTTGTGGCGATGTACCATGACCAGGGGCTGATTCCCGTTAAGATGCTTGCCTTTGAGGAGGCGGTCAATGTAACCATCGGCATCCCCATTATCCGCACCTCGCCTTCTCACGGAACGGCGTTTGATATTGCGGGCAAGGGGATCGCCAGCGAGGCCAGTATGAAACAGGCCATCCGCACGGCGATTGAAATGGCGACAATCCGGAGAAGTCGAAAAGCTCAAAAGAACAGCCATGCAGACCAAACAGGAAATTGAACAGTTGCTGGCGGCGGCGGGCACTCGTCCCAAGCATCGGCTGGGGCAGAACTTCCTGATTGACCTGAATCTGATGCGGGTTCTGGTGCAGTCCGCGGCGGTGCATTCCGGCGATGTGGTGCTGGAGGTCGGCTGCGGCACCGGTTCGTTAACCGAAGAACTGCTGCTGCACGGCGGCCGGGTTGTCGGAGTTGAGTATGACCCTGTTCTCTTCGGCATTGTTCAAAAACGCCTGGCCGGTGCCGACAACCTCACGCTTCTGTGCGGAGATGTCCTCGAAAGCAAAAATACCCTCAACCATGCTGTTCTGGATGCGGTTCAGAAGGCCCTGGAGGAAACGGGGGGGCGGCTGCTGCTGGTGTCCAATCTGCCGTACAATGTGGCCTCCAGTGTGATGGCCAATCTGATTGCCGGGCCGCTGACGGCGGAGGCGATGACCGTGACTGTCCAGAAGGAAGTCGCCGAACGCATGGCCGCTGTTCCGGGACACAAAGAATACAGCCCCTTGAGTATTTTGATGACGGCTACGGGAGACCTGCACTATCTCAAGCATCTGCCCCCAACGGTTTTCTGGCCGCGTCCGCAGGTGGATTCCGCCATGGTTCAATTCGTCCGAAATCCCCAAAAGGCCGCTCAGATTCACAATATGGATGTTTTCCGGCAGGTTGTGCATCTGTTTATGAGCCATCGACGCAAAATGCTCAAGGCCTGTGTTCATTTTGCCGAAGGACAGCTGGCTTCGGTACGGCACTGGTCCGATGTGTTTGCCGAGGCCTTTGTGGACGGGCAGCGCCGCCCGGAAGAACTGTCCGCCGCCGACTACATCAACATCGCCAACCTCTGCTTTGAGCAAATCCGTTAAATCCTGCCTGCGGTCTCGCTGCAAAGGCTGCCTGCTTATTTTAAAAAAACACGGCCCCATGAAGGGGCCGTGGAAAAGGGTTTTCGTTTTAAACCGTTCATCCAGCAGGATTAGGCTGCCTTAGGCTTTGTGCATCCGCTGCAGCAGGCACAGGAGTCCTGTCCGCACTTGCAGGGGTTGCAGGTGCAGTTTTCACAGGTGCATCCCTTTGTGCATTGGCAGTCCGTACACGAGCAGTCGGTACAGGTACAGGCGCTGCAGCAGGCGGTCGCAGATGTCAAAGCGGCTGCGCTGCATCCGCTCTGGCCGTGCGAAGACATTTGGAACGCTCCGCCCGCAAAGGCGATTGCCAGCACAGCAATGCCTGACAGGAGCAGAAATGACATCATTCTTTTGTTCATGGTTCGTTCCTTTCGTTAAAAAGAGTTCAGGTTCTTTTCGGAGAAACCGACTTGAAAGGGAACGAATCAACAGTTCAGACGGCAAAGAAAAGACAGCGCAGGGGCTGTCCGGACGTCTGCCGCCCCGTGTATCGTTTGGTTAGGAAGGACATCAAAGAATTGATGAAGGGTTTCAGGACTCAGCCAAGCGGCAGTCCCATTTGTTTTGGAATCGCCGGCGGACACATTGCGGCCGACCTGAACAGGAATCGCAGGCCTGGACCGCAGAGCACAGGGACAAACTGTTTCCTGAGAAAAACCGCAGGAAGAGGTTTTTGGAGCAGGGGGTTGGCAGCAGGACGAGGTTTGCTTTTCGGAATGGCCGCTGTCCATTTTGGGCTGAATGCAGCATTCACAGCGGATACAGCGATTGCTCATCATTCCGCCCAGTGCCAGCGCGGCGGCTGACAAAAATACAAGATAATGTTTGTGAAAGCCAGCCATCTTATTATTCCTATAAGATTTCAGGTCTATAATTCTATACATCATTTTTTTAGATTTTGTTCTTTCCAAATTTCAGACCGGCTTCACCAGCAGGTCATAACCTTCCCGGCCGATGACGCGGACCGGAACGAACTGACCGGGCTGAACGGGAGTTCCCTCGATGAGGCAGACGCTGTCGATGTGCGGGGCCTGCCCATAAAAACGTCCGATAAGACGGTTGTTTTCGTCCATTTCATCCGCCAGAATGGTCAATTCTTTCCCAATCATCCGGTCGGCTTTTTTAAAGGCGATTTCCTGCTGGGTAAGCATAATCCGATTCAGCCGCTCTTGTTTGAGCGAATCCGGCACTTGGTCCGGCAGCTCGGCGGCCTTGGTTCCGGATTCGGCAAAATAGGGAAAAGCGCCGAGTGCATCGAATTGAGCCCATTGAATGAAGTCGAGGAGTTCTTCGAATTGTTCATCGGTTTCCCCCGGAAATCCGACAATAACCGTGGTTCGCAGGATGATATCCGGAATAGACTGCCGTAATTTCTGGATTAATTGAAACGTGTTTTCTTTTGTGTCCGGCCGATGCATTGCCCGCAGGATAGGATTGCTGATATGCTGTATCGGGATATCGACGTAATGGACAACTTTGGAGCTTTGGGCAATCTTTTCGATGAGGGCTTCATCGATAGACGCCGGATAAAGGTACATCAGCCGCAGCCATTGAATTGTTTTTATCTTTTCCAACTCGCTTATCAGTGTAGCCAGGCCGTTTTTTAAGCCGAGGTCCCGCCCATAGGAGGTGGTATCCTGTGCAATGAGGTTCAATTCGAGAACCCCATGTTCGGCCAGCTGCCTGGCTTCAGAAAGGACTAAGTCGATAGGCTTGCTTCGGAATTTGCCCCGGATAGAAGGGATTGTACAGAACGAGCAATGTCGGCTGCATCCTTCGCTGATGCGGAGATACGCCCAGTGGGAGGGGGTAATTAAAAGACGTTCGCTGTCGTCAAAGATTATCTCCGAAGAGGGCTGAAGAAATTGTCGATTGCCCGGCTGTTTTGGTGAGGATTGCAAAACCGCATGAAGGATCTCGACTACCTGTTCCCGCTGGCCGAGTCCGACGACGGCGTCAATTTGGGGGATTTCTTCGAGCAGGGAAGCCCCCATCCGCTGGGATAAACAGCCCGCCACGATAATTTTGCCCAGCCGGCCTTTCTTTTTTTCTTTGACGGCCTGACGGATGACCGACAACGCTTCCTGTTTAGCCGGTTCAATAAAGCCGCACGTGTTGATAATCACGACATCGGCCTGCATCTGGCCGGTCAAAACAAAACCCGCCTGACCGATGCGGGCCAGCATCACCTCGCTGTCCACTGTGTTTTTCGGACAGCCCAGAGAGACAAAACCGACTGTAATGGACGGATTTGTTTTTTTGCTCATTCTTCAACTATACCATTTCCTGAAGTTTTTTTCAGGAGATTTCACCGAAAAATCCCTTTTTTATTACAGAAAACTGTGTTTTTTATCCGATGTTTAGGATACGTTAGAGTACCGAAACGTTCTGTTTATTACGAGCGGGGATGTCTTTTTTCAGAAAATATCGTTTTTCCCTTCAAGTGGTTTTCCTGAGGGAACTCATTATCAGCGGGACTTTGGCCTTTTTGTTTTTCACGGTCGGTTGTGCGCAGGAACCCTCCGAGCAGAAACTTCGGACCTTCTTTGAGCGAAAATCGACGGAAATAGAATCCCGACTGATTCTGAATGAACTCTCTCAGGTTCGCGAAAACCCCCATATTGCCAATCCCTTGCCGCTTCTATATCGGCAGCCGCCCATCCGGTTGAAGGTACCGGATGGAGTCAAATTGTTTTATTTTACGAAACACAATCCGTCCGGGGATTTGTCTTTTCGCAGTCCGGATAAGGCCAAAGAAAAGGAAGTGCATTCTCTGGCGGGAGCCCTTCGCGATTTGGGATACAAAGTCAGTTCCAATCCGACAACCAATCAGCTGATTATTCATTGTGCGGATGAGGCAGAGGCGGACCGGGTTCTGGATTTTCTGGAGCGGATTGATGTACCGCCGATTCAGGTCCATATTGACTGTCTGATTCTGGAGCGGTTCGGCGATATCACGATGGACTGGGAGACGACTTTGCTAATGGAAAATCTTTTGGGAGAAGGAATTACTCTCGGGGCTTCCAAGTATCCAAGATCGGCCTTTCCGGGGGCTTCGCTGCGGGAAAGCCGCCGCTCGGAGTTTGGGATGGATTTTGGTTTTTGGCGCAATAAGGGCATAGACGGGCGTCAAATTCGCCTGGTGGTGGACATGCTCGAATCCCGCGGCTATCTGAAGATACTGCTGAATCCGTCTATCGAGACGATCAACGGGAAAAGTGCGACCATTTCCATTCGGGACAATGCTCCGATTGAACTGCAGGTGACGGCCAAAGGGACTTCCGAGACCAACAAGACCATCACCTATACCCTGACGGATTACAAGTGGGTGGCGGATACCCTGACGGTTACGCCCCGAGTGTATGCGGACGGTTCCATCGGCCTTCAGACCTCCATTGCCATCGGCTCCAAGTCCAAGCCGGAAGGGGTGGTTCAGACGTCCATTATCACGGAGCGTTCGATTCAGGTGGAAGAAAATCGGATTGCCCCCGGGCAGAGTCTGATTATCGGGGGGATGCGCAAAAGCGAAAATCGGTCCGTCATTCGGGGGATACCGGGGCTGAAGGACCTGCCGATTTTGGGGATTCTCTTTTCCAGCAAGGATTTTGAGGAGAAGGCGACCGAGATTATTTTTATTCTGACGCCGAGCATTTCCTCCGGCAGCATTCCTTATGTGGAAGCGGCGCAGATGGTTCGGGACAAATATGAAGCCCCGCAGCGCCGTCAGACCCTCGAGGAGATTTTGGGGGACCCGACGGGAGCCGATATGTACACCGGTTTGCTGGAAAAGCGGGCGGCGGAAGCCCGGGCGGCTCTGGTTCGGGCCCAGCGGGAAGCGGAGGAGGCGGAGCGCCTGGCACAGGAGCGTCAGACACAGGCGGAGGAAGCCCGCCGGCAGGCAGAACTGTTTGAATCGCTGCGAAAACAGGCCCTGGAACAGATTGAAAAGGCCCGGCAGCAGATGGACGAAAATCGTCAGAAAACCGAGTCGGAGGAAATAACGGCTGTCGAACAGCAAGTCCTTCGGATGAGACTGGACGAACAGATTCAGCAGGCCCGACGGCAGGCTGAAGCGGCTGAAGCGGCGATTCAGGATGCGCAAAAGCGGGCCGCGGAGCTCGAACAGCAGGCGGCGGAAGCAGCGGAACGGGCGGCCCGAATTCGGCAGGAACAGCAGCGCCTCCTGCAAATTCGTCAAACTCAAACTGAGGAACAGAAAAGTCCTGACTCCGCCGAATCTCCGGCGGCTCCTGCAAATCCGAAACAATAAAAGATGAGGCAAGTGAATTTACAATCTGTCTTTGGAAAGGGAGGCGGACGGCTGCCGTGGGTGCTCTGTCTGGCGGCTCTGGCCGGGATTCTGCCGGGGGCCGGCTGCGGAAACTTCCTCGAAAAACGAAGTACCGAGGCGGAAACCGTCCGGGTCTTAAAGGAGCTTCGGGAAATTCAAACCAAACCCCAGATGACCAATCCGATTCCCGAGCTGTATCTGCAGCCGCCCAGCCGGCTGGAAATTAAGGACGGCATCAAGGCCTTTTATTTTACGCGTCACCATTCTGCAGACTATCTGGCGGGGTTGGTTCGGGAGCAGATGGACATCCAGGCTGTCGCATATAATTCAACGAATCAGCTGGTTCTCTATTGTCAGGATCATGCGCAGGCGGATGCGGCCCTGGCCTATCTGGAGGGGGTGGATGTGCCGCCGATTCAGGTCAATGTGGACTGTCTGATTCTCGAGCGGTTCGGCGATGTCACAATGGACTGGGAAAGCTCGCTGTTTCTGGAAAACTTGTTTGGGGAAAATCTGACGCTCGGGGAGAAAATGGCCACATTCTATTACGGTCAGAGCGGCGGAAAGCATTATGCGATTAAAAATGGACGGATTTTCCAGATTGACCCGTCTCAGTATCCCGGAATGTCGCTCCAGCCGGGGGAACTGATTGATTTGGACCCTGCGTTTCCAGGGGCGTCGCTTCGGGAGACGGAGCGGTCGAATTTCGGCGGAGATTTCGGGGCCTGGGTCAATCGCGGAAAGCCCCGCC
This sequence comes from Anaerohalosphaeraceae bacterium, assembly GCA_037479115.1. Classification (NCBI taxonomy): domain Bacteria; kingdom Pseudomonadati; phylum Planctomycetota; class Phycisphaerae; order Sedimentisphaerales; family Anaerohalosphaeraceae; species Anaerohalosphaeraceae bacterium. The sequence continues at coordinate 25,557 of JBBFLK010000003.1, forward strand.
ATCAGGTTCGACTGGTTCTGGATATGCTGGTTTCCCGCGGGTATCTGAAAATTCTGCTGAACCCGACTCTGGAGACCGTCAACGGCAAAAAGGCGACGGTAACGATTCAGGATTATACTCCGGTCGAAAAGGTCAAAACGGGTCTGGGCGGGGCCAGCGACGCCTATAATATTACCGAGTATGTCTGGGTAAAGGATACGCTGACGGTGGTGCCGACGGTCTATTCGGACGGTTCTATCGGCTTGTCCGTTTCGATCACCATCGGCTCCCGCTCCAAACCTGAAGGCGTCATCCAGCGTTCCATTATTACGGAGCGTTCGATTGAGATTGCCGAGACGCGGGTGCGTCCGGGCGAAAGTCTGGTTATCGGCGGGATGCGCAAGAGCGAGAAGCGCTCGGTGGTGCGCGGCATTCCGTTCTTTAAGGACCTTCCTGTCATCGGATATCTGTTTTCCAGCAAGGACTTTGAAGAAAAGGGGACGGAGATATTCTTCATTCTGACGCCGAGCATTTCCGGCGGCGGCAAGGCCTTCGAAACCGTAGCCGAGGATATCCGAAAGAAGTTTGAAAAACCCGGGTTCGATTTGGACACGGAAGGCGGGGCTCTGGATTTCCTTTGGGGGGATTCCTATCGAAATATTGTGGAAAGACGGGCTGCTCAATTTGAAACGCGGCGTGTCAAGGCCGAAGTTGAGCGGGACGAGGCGCTGCGTCGGCTTCAGGAAGAGGAAGCAAAGTATCAGGCAGCGCAGGAGGAGGCCGAGCGGCTCCGTCAGGAAGCGACGGCCCTGCAGGAGGAGGCTGCCCGTGCCCAGCAGGCCCTTCAGCAGCGGCTGGAGGCCGAAGCGGCCGCCCAGCAGCAGCGCCGGCTTACTCAGGAACAGATGATGCTGCTTTCGGAGGAGATGCAGAAGGCCCTGCAGGACCTTCAGGCCAAACAGGTTCAGCTGGAAGAGGCCCGGCGTCAGGCAGCCGCAGCGGAGGAAAAGGCCCGACAGGAGGCCGAGGCCGTTCGGCGGCTTCAGGAGGAGCTGCGCCGTCTGGAACAGACGGAAAATCAGCCGAAGCAGACGGAACCGACGCCATAGGCCCGGCAGGGATTCCAGGCAGTCTTACTGCGTGTCGTGGGGCAAATCTTCCAGCGGGCAGCCCGCACAGACCGGTTTGGGTTTGCAGGTTTCTTTGCCGCAGCGGACCAGCAGGGCGTGGTATTCGTTAAACAGGGCGGTGTCTTTCGGCAGGGCGTTTTCAAAGAGGGACTGAATCTCGTCATAGCCGGCCCCTTCTTCCAGAAGGCGATGGCGGCCGAGAATTCGGGCGGTGTAGGCATCCACAACAAAGACCGGTTTTTCGAGGGCGTACAGAAGGATGGAATCCGCCGTTTCCGGTCCGATTCCCCGAATCGACAAAAGCTCCTCCCGAAGCCGTGAAGTCGAAAGGGTTTTGAGGGATTCGATTTGTCCGCCGTGTTTTTCGGAAAGCCAGGCAATCAGGTTTTTGAGCCGGCGGGCTTTGACGTTGAAGTAGCCGGCGGGCTGTATCAGCTCCGCCAGACGCTCTGCGGAAATCGCCTCCAGTCTGGACAAGTCCAGCAGCGAAGCGGCCTTTAGGTTGGCGATGGCTTTTTCGACGTTTTTCCAGTTGGTGTTTTGGGTTAAGACGGCTCCAATCATGATTTCCAGCGGGGTTTCCCCGGGCCACCAGTGCTGCGGGCCGAAGCGGTCGTAAAGCCGGCGGTAGATGTCCATCAGGATTTCGGAACGCATTGATTTTCCTTTCCGGTCTGGTAAATTGTCTTTACTTTTCCGCCGACGAATTTTACTGTTTCGGGTACAGGATGAAAAGAAAGAAGCCCCGGCAGACCGTGAAAAAATGAGCCGAAAGCGAAAACATCGGGATTCGTTTCGCCAACTGATGGTGTTTGTTCCGGATACCTATATGGACCGGACGAGTCGGCCGATTTATGCGTTCGTTTATCTGCTGGGATTTATCCTGCTGTATGAACTGGGGACCTATCTGATTGACCCGGAGGCCCTTTCAGAACGCCTGGCCCAGCCCCAGACGCGGGTTGTGGCCTTCCTGTGGGTGCAGAATGTTCTGGAATATCTGGGATTTTCGCCCCGAATGATTTGGGTGGCCACTCCGCTGGTGCCGCTGGTGATTCTGCTGGGGTTTCAGTTCACGTCCCGAAGCTCCTGGCGGATTCACTGGCCGGATTTTCTGCCGATGACGGCGGAGTGTCTGCTGCTGTCGGTTCCGCTGATTGTGCTCAGTCTGCTGCTGAACCGTACGGCGGAAATCACCTCCAATGCGGCGATGATGCTGTCTTCTGTGCTCAGTCTGGCCCGTCAGGAACTGTGGCTTCAGGTGATTACCGGCATTGGAGCGGGGATTTATGAGGAGCTGGTCTTCCGTCTGATTCTCATCGGCGTGCTGATGCTCCTGTTTCAGGATGTTCTGGGCCTGAAGCGGAAACATGCTGTGATAGCTTCGGTGCTGGTGTCGGCTTTCCTGTTCAGCATTCATCATCACGTGTTTTTTGTAAACGGACGTGTTGGAGTAGGGGAAGCATTTGAATGGAGCCGCTTTTTCTTTCGAATGCTGGCAGGCATTTATTTTGCCGTGCTTTATGCCTTCCGCGGATTCGGCATTACGGCGGGCACTCACGCTTTTTATGACATTCTGGCGGCCTTTCTGAATCTGCTGGTTTTCAGCTGAGCGGACGGCCAAAGCGGATTTTTCACAAATTTTTTTGCACTTCTTTAGTCGTTGTTTCGTACAGACTTGCAAAAGTTTGGTCCGATAAGCCGGCCCAAATGGGTTTTTCAGTATTGATAAGGGCCTTGATTTGCTTTTTTCCGATTTGGTATAATCGGAAATGACAAACAGGGATTTGCATAGAAAGGCAGGACAAGATGGATGTTCCGAAGACCAACCTGGCAGTCAGCGAATTGACCTTCTCCCTCTTTCAGCGTCCGCTGCATCCGGAACTGTTTCGCATTTATGCCCGCCGGCATCTGAAAACAGAACGGTATGAGATGCTGCTGTGGGCGACCGGCTGTTCCCATGTGGTGAGCGTCTTTGCGGATGATGTCTGCCTGACGGAACTGATCAGCGGTCCCGAGCAGCCGCTGCCGCGCCGCGGTTTGGTGGAGCGGTTTCCGTTCCGGGGTCCGCGGACCCACAAATGCACGCTCAGCCGGGGTTTGAGCTATATGACGGACTTCCAGGTGGAAAAAATGAGTCCGAATCTGTACCGACAGAGCCACATCGATTTGCAGCGGTTTGCCCGAAATCGGGGGCTGTTTGTCGCCTTTGGAGGTTCTTCCGCCGAAGGGCTGGAGGCCTTCAGTTATATTGATTTTGAAGCCCGACGGGACGAGCTTCACATTCATGCCTTTCATGCCTTCCCGGAGCAGCTGACCATTATCAAAACCCAGTCGCTTTTCGATATGCGCGGCTGAAAACGGCCGGCCGGGCTTTGCGGTGGCGGAGGGTCAGGAGGCGGTGCTTTCGGAAGTGCTTTGACGGGCCCGCTCCTGCAGAATGTCCATTTTGCCGCGAATTTCCGCCGCCATTCGGCTGTTGGGGAAGTGCTGAACAATCTGACGGGCGGCGTGCAGAGCCGCCTTCCAGTTTTTTTCCGTGACCGCCATCTGAAACTCCACGCCGAGATTGTGCAGTTTGGTCTTAAAGACGGTGCTGGCGGATTCCTGAAGGGCCAGGGCCTCGGCGGGGGTCAGATACATATCCAGTTCTTTGAGAATTTCCAGGCTGCGGTCGGTCTCTTTGTTTTTGACCGCTTTGTCCCATTCGGCCAGAAGTTTGCGTTTGTACTGGTTTTTCTTTTCCTGCAGTTTGGCGGGCATCTGCCGGGCCTTTTCGGAGAAGGAATAGAGCGTCAGCAGGTTTTCAATCTGGGCGGCGGCCTGTGCCCACAAGTGCCGCTCAAGCAGGTCGTTGATGTGGTTGATAATCTGGTTGATGCGTCCCTCTTCGGTGGCCGTGCGGTATTTGACGGCCATCTGCCGCAGGCGGGCTTCGAGCTCTTTGTAGCGGGCCTCTTTGGCCATTTCATTGAGCATGGCCTCCGCCGCCTCGAAATCATGCTGATGCACCTTGCTTAACACCGCTTCTCCGAGCTCAATCTGCTCAGCGTCGCGGAAGATGATTTCCTTGGCCCGGTCGCTGACGCGGACGGCCTGGGAGATTTTGACCAGCAGGGTCTGCTGCCGCCCGAGGGATTCGAGGGTCTGCTCCATTTTTTCGATCACGGCATGAAGAGATTGGGCCGTGTCGTTCAAGTACACCAGAACGGCGATGACGCCGACAGCGGCGGTTGTCAGGAACAGAAACACAGAAGGCAGGAGCAGAAAACTGAGCATTTCAAACAGCCGGCCGGCGGCAAAACACAGCAGGGAGATGACAAACAGACTGATGAAAATCAAAAGCCAGAGAAATCCTTTTCGATGAGTCGGCTGTTTTGGAGACAGTATAAAATCCATTTTTTTCTCTCCCTGGAGGGGCTCTGTTGGTTCCTGCACTGTGCAATGACCGCTACCTCATAAATCATGGTAATCGAACAGGAGGGATTTGTCAATCGTCGGTTTTGGCAAATGGGGTTACGGCCGGGGGTGGAATTTTCGGTGAATGGCTTTCAGGCGGTCATGGTCCACGTGAGTGTAAATCTGGGTGGTTCGGATGTCGGCATGGCCGAGCATTTCCTGCAGGGAGCGGAGGTCCACGCCTCCGGCCAGCAGATGACTGGCAAAACAGTGCCGAAGGGTGTGGACGCTTAACTTTTTCGGCAGACCGGCCCGTCGGGCGTATTTTTTGACAATCCGCCACAGTTCGATGCGGTCCAGAGGCCGGCCCGTCCGCGAGAGAAACAAAGCGGCGCCGCTGAACGGTTTGGCCAGCTGAGGGCGCAGGGTTTCCAGATAGGCCTGAACGGCCTGAGCTGCGGCACGGCCCAAAGGGACGATACGCTCCTTGCGTCCTTTGCCGAAGCAGCGGACGTATCCGACAGACAGGTTGACATCTTTGATTTCCAGTGCGGCGACCTCTGCGGCACGGGCCCCTGTGGCATACAGCAGTTCCAGAACGGCCTTGTCCCGAAGCCAATAGGGGTCATCCGGGCCGGGCGCATCGAGGAGAGCGAAGATTTGCTGCTTGGAGCACACGGCCGGCAGCCGTTTCCATTGTTTGGGGCTTTCGAGGGTGTCGATAAAGGTGTCTTTTACGAGACCTGTCAGTACGGCAAAACGGAGCATCATTTTGACGGCAACGAGATGTCGGCTCAGGGAGGCCTCTGAAAGACCGCGGCGGGTGTGCAGATATTGGGAAACGACGGCCGGCTGAATGTCCTGGAGCCGATGAATGTTTCGGCTGCGGCAAAACCGGGCAAATTCCAGCAGGTCCCTGCCGTAGGCCAAAACGGTGTTGGAGGCCAGCCCCGCCTCGACAATCAGATAGTCGAGAAATGACTCGACGGTCTTTCCGAGGGGCAGCTCGGCCAGACGCCTGCGAAGATTTTGAATTTGGACGTTCAGCATAATCGTTCTCCTTTCATATCGTCCGGGGCTCGCCCGGAGGTTGAATGATGTTGGTCCGAATGGAAAAAACAAAACGAGTCTTGAGAAAAGAGAGGATTCCGGATACAATTTTGCATCAACTTACAGGAGACAGGTATGAAACAGAAAAAGATATGGCTCGGGCTTGTGCTGGGGCTGCTGGCGGGCTGCGCATCGACCCAACAGACGGAGCCGACGGAACCGATTTGTCTGGAGCCGGTATCAATGGACCAGGTTTTTTCGGCAGCCGAGCGCACCATGACCCGGATGCAGTTTGCCATTGAGAAATCGGATGTTCGGGCGGGACAAATCATCACATTTCCGCTTCGCGGAGCCCAGTTTTTTGAGTTCTGGCGGGCGGACAATGCGGGTCTGTCCGACACAGCGGAAGCCAGTCTGCACAGTCTTCAGCGGATTGCCGAGGTTCGGTTGGAGGCCGAAGGCAGTCAGGTCTGCGTTAACTGCCGTGTCCTGGTTCGTCGGCTGAGCGTGCCGGACCAGCCGCTGGAGGGCAGAAGCCGGGCGGGCGGTTATGTCACGGACAGTGACGGCCGCAGACAATCTCTTCAAATGAGAGAGCAGGTGCTGGCGCAGGCCGAATGGGTCTATCTGGGGACGGATCCCCGGCTGGAAAAGAAAATCCTGCGTTCGATTCAGAAGTCGGTTTCTCACGGAGGAAAGAAATGAATATTTTGGTTTGCGGCGGGGCCGGCTATATCGGCAGCAATATGACCGAGATGCTGGCTCGAGCGGGACATCGTCCGGTTGTGCTGGACAATCTGAGCAAGGGACATCGAGCCGCCGTGCGAAGTGCGGAGTTTGTGCAGGGGGATTTCGGAAATCTGGAGTTTACGGTCGAGGTTCTCAAAAAACATCGAATTGAAGCGGTGATGCATTTTGCGGCCTTCATCGAGGTCGGCGAATCGGTGGAAGTGCCGCTTCGCTATTATGACAACAATGTGAGCCGAACGCGTACCCTGCTGGAGGCGATGGAGAAAACCGGAGTGGAAAAGTTCGTCTTCAGCAGCACGGCAGCGGTGTATGGAATGCCCCGGACGATTCCGATACCGGAGGACCTGCCGAAAGACCCCATCAATCCCTACGGCGAGACCAAATGGGCTGTGGAGCGGATGTGTCATTTTCAGTGTCAGACGGGACGGCTTCGCTATGCGGCGCTTCGGTATTTCAACGCGTGCGGGGCGGGTTTTGATGCTCAATTCGGCGAAGACCATCGCCCCGAGTCGCATCTGATTCCGCTGATTATTCAGGCGGCGATGGGAAAACGGCCGTCGATCAAGATTTACGGGACGGATTATCCGACCCCGGACGGCACGTGCATTCGCGATTATATTCACGTGGAGGATTTGTGTTCGGCGCATCTGCTGGCTTTGGAGCGGCTGGCGGACCAGCGGGAGCTGGTGTACAACCTGGGCAACGGAACCGGCTATTCCGTCCGCCAGGTGATTGACACGGTGCGGCGTGTGTCGGGTCGTTCGTTTCGGGTGGAAGAGACGTCCCGCCGCCCGGGCGACCCGCCGGTGCTTACGGCCGACGCCTCCCGCGCCATCCGGGAATTGGGATGGAAGACCCGGTATCCGGACCTGGAAACCATCGTCGAAAGCGCCTGGAAGTTTCATACGGCGCATCCGAATGGATATGAATAAAACAACAAAAGGCACAGACCCGTAAGTCGTGGGGTTTGTGTGGGAGGATGAGAACGTGGTTCAGAAAAAAACAGGTGGGTCCGGGGCCGTCAACTCGAAATCGGTCCGCCGGCGGGTGATTCGTTTCCTTCGGGACTGGGAAATGGATGTCCTCGATGTGGATTTTGAGGAGAATGTCGGCCGGTTTCTGGCGGAGATGCAGAAGGGGCTTGCCGGAAAGAAAAGCACGGTGGAGATGATTCCGACATATCTGGAGGCGGATGCGGATGTGCCGGTCGGGCAGCGGGTGATTGTCGCCGATGCCGGCGGAACCAACTTCCGGGCCGCCACAGTGATTTTCGATGAGCAGAGAAGGCCGATTCTGGAGAATCTGCGGCTGTTTTCCATGCCCGGCATCGACAGAGAAGTCTCGGCGGAGGAGTTCTTCCGCATCATGGCCGGGTATTTCCGCGACATCGGGGATGCCTCCGAGCGGCTCGGATTCTGCTTTTCATATCCGGTGGAGATGTACCCGAATAAAGACGGGCGGCTGCTCCGCTTTTCCAAAGAAATTAAAGCCCCGTCGGTCATCGATCAGATGATCGGCCAGCGGCTCAATGAGGCCCTTGAGGCCGCCGGACTGGGGCGGAAACATATTGTGCTGCTGAATGATACAGTGGCGACCCTTTTGGCGGGCTGCGGTTATCAGAATCGAATTTTCGGGGGAATGATCGGCTTTATTCTGGGAACCGGGACAAACTGCTGCTACATCGAAAAGAACGCCAATATTCTCAAGAAAAAAAATTTGGACCTGACCCGCAGCCAGATTATCAACACGGAATCCGGCGGTTTCGGCCATTGTCACCGCGGCAAACTGGATATTCGCTTTGACAAGTCCACGGTCAATCCGGGCTCACAGCGGTTTGAGAAGATGATTTCAGGGGCGTATTTGGGGGCCCTGCTGGGGGTGGTGATTTGTCAGGCATGCAAAGACGGTCTTTTCAGCCGCCAGGCCGCAGAACCGCTGTCAACCCTGGAAAATCTGACCACAAAAGAGATGAATGAGTTTCTGGAACATCCTTACGGCACGGGGCGTCTGGCGGCGGCGGTGCGGCAGGGCAGGCCGGAGGATGTGCAGATTCTTTACGGACTGGCGGACCGGCTGACGGAGCGGGCGGCAAAACTGGCGGCACTGAATCTGTCCAGTGCGGCCCTGCAGTCCGGACAGGGGACAGACCCCACCCGTCCGATTTGCATCGTGGCGGAGGGCACGACGTTTTACAAAATGAAGTCCCTCAAAAGCCGCGTGGAGTTTTATCTGAAAGACTATCTGGAAAACAAAAAGGGGGTTTTCACGGAAATTGTCAGTGTGGACAATGCGACGCTGGTCGGTGCGGCGATTGCCGGTTTGACGAATTGAATCCGGCGGTTTTCAGGGGACGCTTTGGTAGGGAAAGGACCCACATGATTACCAAGACGGCGATTGTGGCTACGCTGGGGCCCGCTTCGGCGGATGTGAAGACCGTCCGGCAGCTGATGGAGGCGGGGGTGCGGACGTTTCGGCTGAATTTTTCGCACGGAGAACCCGATACGCATCAGTCGATGCTGGCGGCGGTGCGCTCGGCGGCACGGGAAGTGCCGTTTGCCGTCTCCGTGATGGGGGATTTGTGCGGTCCCAAAATCCGCCTCTGTCCCATTGACCCCGACGGCGGTCTGATTGAACCCGGCCGGACGGTTTTGATTCATCGCCGTCTGGAGGTCGGACGGCCTGACGCCTTTTCCACGACTCTGCCGGAGCTGATTGACCGGGTCCAGCTCGGCCAGCGCATCCTGCTGGATGACGGAGCGATTGTTCTGCAGGTCGTTGACAAAAAAGGCGAGATTCTGGAGTGCCGTGTTCTGGTCGGCGGCCCTGTCCGAAGCCGAAAGGGCGTCAATCTGCCGGATACCGATTTGGGCATCCCCGCCATCACGCCGCGCGACCGGCAGTGGATCGATTGGGCGGTGGAGCATCAGTTGGATTATCTGGCTCTGAGCTTTGTTCAGAAAGCGCAGGAGATTCTTGACCTGCGGCAGATGCTGCGGCAGAAAGACTCTCCGATAAAAGTCGTCGCCAAGATTGAAAAACCCCGAGCGGTGGAAAATCTGGAGGAAATTATTCAGGTCTCCGATGCCGTGTTGGTGGCTCGCGGGGATTTGGGCGTGGAAATGCCGGCCGAACAAGTGCCTCTGATTCAGAAGCGGATAACCGCCTTATGCCGACGGTTCGGCAAGCCCGTCATCGTGGCGACACAGGTTCTTCAGTCGATGATTGAACATCCCTGGCCGACACGGGCGGAGGTGTCGGATATTGCCAATGCCGTGATGGATTATGCCGATGCGATTATGCTCTCCGGCGAGACATCGGTCGGCAAATATCCGGTCGAAGCCGCCCGGGTGATTCATCGGGTCTGCGGCAGCACGGAAGCGTATCTGGAGCGGCTGAATCTGCCGCGTCCTCCGATGGAGACCGACCCTGCCTTAAAGACTCTGTCGGTCATCGCCCGCTGTGTGGCCCAGATGCTTGATGAAATTCCCTGCGCGCTCGTTGCCGTGGCCACCAAAACCGGCACTACGGCTCGTCTGCTCAGCAAGGCACGCATGGATGTGCCGATTGTTTCGTTTTGTCCGGATGAGCGGGTCAATCAGCAGATGGGGCTTCATTACGGGGTCATCGGGGTGTACAGTCCCTTTGTGAGCACCCTGGCGGAATTTACCGAATACGCGGAAAAGACGATTCTCAAGCACGGCTGGGCCAAAGCCGGTCAGCAAATCCTCCTGCTGCCCGGACAGGACCTGCTGTCCGGACGAGACAGCCAGGCGATTCTGCTGCATACACTCCGTCCGAACGGTCGGTAAGACTTCCCCTGCCGGTGTGTCTCAAAATCTTTGCAAAAAACCAGCCCCGGGCGATAGGCCCGGTGATAGGAAACCAGGGCAGGAATTAGCCCCGGGCGATAAGCCCGGGGAAAGGGCAAGCATGCCTCTGTTTTCCTCTTTCCCTGACAAATGAAGGCTGACGACAACGGCCTGATGATGGATGACGTTTTTCTCCACGCCCTTTCGGGCGGGGCTGTCTTCCGCCGGACAGTGTCCAGACGCCAGCGGCCAGTCGCCAGTTATCAGTCAACAGTTGCTAGTCATCAGTCATCAGTCAAATTCATTTGCTTTCCTTCTTCATTTTTTTCAAATCTGTGGAATCCGCGCAATCTGTGGTGAATTGTTTCGGATTTCGAGCTTCGGATTTTCCCCTCCGCTGGATTCCCGCCTGCGCGGGAATGACGGGAGCTTCACGAAACGCTTCGGAGGGCAAGCCGCGGAACTGCCGAAGAATTTTTGTAGTCAGACTCAAAAAAGTCTCACAGAGCAGCCAGCCATTGTTCGGCCAGAACAGCCAGGTCCGACAAATCGATTCGCCCGCTGCTGATAAAATCGGCCGCCGGATTCCAGCCTGCCTGCCCGCTTTCGCTCAGCCATGCTCGGCTGAATTCCGCCAAATCCAGCATATCCACACGGCCGTCCCGAACGGCCGGGGCAATATCCCCGCGCAGCGGCGGAACAAACCGTTCAAACTCCAGCGCCGGGTCGTCTCCTAAAAACAGCCCGCCCCCGCGGAGAATCAGATTGTATTCAGTGAACAGATTCATCCCGATGACCCCGTCCAGTTTGCCGCCCTCCGGCGAAGAAATTTCCAGCCAGACGACCGGCACGTTGGTAAACTCCAGCCACTGTCCGATCGCCGGAATCTTCAGGGAGTCAAGATAATACCCCGGCGCCTCGATGGTCTCCCCGGTCACCCCGATAATCGGCACCTGAAATTCCCAGGCGTCCGGGTCCAGCCCCAGCCGGGCGGCGATTCGGTCCCCGATGACGGTGATTTGTGCTCCGGTATCGAGCATAAAGCGGCTCCGGTCAATCGCCGACCGCCCGCCTTCTGCCAAATCCACACTGTGGACAAAGAACAGACACTGTGAACCGGTTCCGATGATGACGGAGGGACTGGACGGGCTGAAATCAAAATTAAAAATATCGTCTATGCTGAATGGAACGTATTGGACGGCGGCGGCGCCGAGCGGACGCAGTTCCAGCGGGACGCGGTTTCGGAATCGCGGGGCATTCTCATCGCCGGCGGGATAAAAAGTCAGCGAAGGCCCGGTATAGGTCTGGCCCTTATAAACGGATGTCACCGGCTGGTCATTTCGAATCACCGTCGTCCAAAAGACGCTCATCGGAGTTCCGACGGCGGTCACCAAATCCGGATTTGTGCCCGGGTTTTGCCCCACCAGCACGGAGACATTGTATTCGCCCACCATTCCGGCTGTAGAGGGCAGACGGGCCTCCCGGTCCGGAGTCTGGTTGGGTTCCAGCAGATTCAGACCGCCCATAAACAGCCCCAGAGGATAACTGACATAAGCATCAACGGAGCCGGTTACGCCGGCTATCGTGATGGTATTGTTGGTCAGATAGGTTCTGTTGTTCAGCCGCAGAGCAACGGAGGCGGCATAACTGAGAACATGGGCGCTGGCTCCGGTATCGAAAATGCCGACGGCAAAATCCCGCTGCCAGTTGGCGGCTGTAAATTGCCCCACAACAGCGGCTGACGGGACGGCATCCAGCTCCAGGTCGGCCAGCCGACGATTGGTGGTAGTAATGACAATCCATGGGACGAAGCCGTCAATCGGAGGGGAGTCTATCGCATTCGCGGCTGGCAGGCTGAGGGCCTTGGGAAGTTGTTCTTCAGCAGCCGGTTCCTCTTTAACTCGAAAACGGACTTCCGGAATCCTTCCCCCGCCCGGCGCCCGCCAATCCACCGGACGGCTGACAATCTTCTCCGCCCCGGACGCAAAAGCACAAAGGCTGAACAAGGTTGTCAGGAGCAGAAACCGCAGAATGGTTTTGTTTTTCATACATCTCTCCGTAAAAGAAGATTCTTGCTTGCAGGACAGGACACAAAAAAATTGACAGATTTTCGAAGCGGCCAAAGGGTTTATTTTTACCTATTTTAACGGAGTAGCGTCAAAAATGCAATTTAAAAAACGATTTAAGTTACGCCTGGCGAGGGGGGAAACAGGATATTTTTGGAGGATTGAACCTTTATGAACCCATATTCCGGCAGTCAGAAAGTATTATTCCTCCCCATTTGATTCAGGATTCAAAGATACTCTTCAAAGGCAGCCGTATTCCCAATTAAAGGTCGAGTATGGTCAATACGGAAAAAGACCAATCTCGCCCGCTCCTGGGTTAGAGATTTGTTTTTCTGACGGCAGCGCCGCATCGACTGAACGACGGCTGGGTCGCTTTCCTCCCGCTCTTTCACTAAATACAGCCGATGGCCTTTATAGCCTTCTCCTTTTTCAAGAAACAAATACACGGCTTTCGGATTGATTTGAATATTGGCATAGCTTAACTGCGGCTGCATAATAAATGCGATTCGTCCGTCGGGCTGGACGTGAGGGCGTGCAAAAACAGCTGCATTGACATTTCCGGACTTATCCGCCGTAGCGAGAATGCCGACCCCTTCGGTGCTCTCAAAATAGGTTTTCCAGTCCATCGGTCTTTCCTTTCCGCAAAATATGATTGATTCCCGCAATCTGTTTCTCCAGAACCCGGCGGTTCTTTCATTTGTATTATTCAAGAGACGGATTTGTTCGGAAAGGAGATTAAAAATATGGCTTTTACATTAAAAATAGGTGAGTCTGCTCCGGATTTTTCACTGCCGGCGACGGACGGCAAAACATACACGCTGCATGATTTTGATTCGGCCCCGGTTTTGGTGATTTTCTTTACCTGCAACCATTGCCCGTACGTGCTCGGGTCCGAAGAGGTCACCCGACGCACGGCGGAAAAGTTTTTGCCCAGAGGAGTAAAGTTTGTCGCCATCAATTCCAACAGCCCCAATACGTATCCGGAGGATTCCTTCGAGCATATGGTTCGGCGGATGCAGGAAAAGAAATTTCCCTGGCCGTATCTGTATGACCGTTCTCAGGATGTGGCGCGAAAATACGGGGCCCTGCGAACCCCGCATTTTTATGTGTTTGACCGAAACCGCAAACTGGTTTATACCGGCCGCGAACTGGATAATCCCCGCGATCCGAGCAAGAGCACGGTCAACGACCTGGAGAATGCACTGGAGGATGTGCTGGCGGGCCGGCCGGTCCGAAAGCCCCTGACCAATCCTATCGGCTGCAACGTCAAATGGGAAGGACAAGACCCGCACTGGATGCCGCCGGATGCCTGCGATTTGGTTTAGGCGGGCTTCAAACGAGAGGTTTTAAATAAATGCATTTGGAATCCCCGGGGGCATAAAAGTCCGGGACTTCCGCCGCCAGCAGATAGCCGTTCTGCTCATAAAAGGCCCGTGTCGCATCGTAGCGCGGGGTTCCGGAGGTTTCGACGATAATCAGCCGCCCGTCTTGTCCGCGGATTTTTTCCTCGGCAAATTCGCTCAGCTTCCTGCCGATTCCTCTGCGCTGAAAGAGAGGGTCCACAGCAATCCAGTACATATCGAAGGTGCCGACGGTGCAGGGAGTCGGCCCGAAGCAAACCCAGCCGACGACTCTGTTTTCCAGCTCGGCTACATAGGATTGATACGTGCATTCCGGTTTTCCGCTGACGGCTTCACAAAAGACTTCGCGAGCGACAGCCAGCTCTCCGACTCGGAAAAAGCCGGTCCGTTCCACGAACTCCAGCACAGTGGATTCGTCCGAAGGGCGGGCCGGCCGGATTGCGAAAGCAGGGGCTGTCATAGGGTATTTCCGTTTTGACTGGTCAGCGTATTCCGGGCCCGAATCGCCAGGGCGTTTTGAAGCATCAGCCACACGAAGCGTTCATAGGGGATATTGGCGGCTTTCAGGGCGGCTGCAAACCCTGCATCCGGGGAAATGTCCGGATTGGGATTGATTTCGAGAATGTACGGATGATTTTTTTCGTCCAGCCGAAAATCGACTCGGGCATAGCCCCGGCAGTCGAGGGCCAGCCAGGCCTGCGTGGCCAGACGGCGGATTTTCTCGGCCAGCGGCTCTTCGAGGGGTGCCGGAATGATGCGGGGGGTGTGCTGATAGGCAAAGGATTCTTTCATCCATTTGGCGTGGTAATCCACGATGCGGGGCTTGTCCGGCGGAAAGGCGGAAAAATCAATTTCCGCCAGAGGCAGAATCCGGATTTTGCCGGCGGTTTCGAGCAGCGAGACGTTCAGCTCCCGAGAGGGAATAAACTGCTCCACAATAGCGGCCTGATGAAACCGCTGGTGAATGGCCTGGACTTTTTCGACGGCCTGCGGGGATGGAATCGTCACCACCGAATCCGGATAGATGCCTTCGCTGGCATCGGAACAGGCGGGCTTGATGATGTAGGTGCCTTTTTTGAGTTTGTCCATCGGCAGCGGACGTCCCGGCTCGACCGTCAGGCCCGCCGGACAGGGAAGACCGGCGGCCGTCAGGATAGCCCGCGTCCGCGATTTGTCCTGAGCCAGAAACAGGGCTTCCGTGCCGCTGCCGGTGCAGCCGGCTCCAAAGGCCTCGCACAGGGCCGGAACGGCGCAGGCATCCCGCGCCGAGCCCGGAAACTCTTCAATCAGGTTGAAAATCAGTTTCTCTTTCCGCCGTTTCAGCAGGGAAACCAGATGCTGGAGACTTTCCACGGCCAGGGCTTCGGATTCAATCCCGAGTTTATCGAGGGCCTCCAGGACTGCTTTGACCTGGTCCAGGACGCCTCCGCGGCTTTCCCGAAAATCCGGGTCGGCCGGGTCAATCTGGTTATACAATACAAGGACGTCTTCCATGGATATTCCGTTCTTCCTGCGCTCGTTCAAAAGCGCTCTGGAGAATAGCGCCGATCAGTTCTTCATACGTCATGCCTTCCTGGGCGGCAATCATCGGAAGGTCAGAATGGGTCGGATGCAGCCCGGCCAGGGGGTTGACTTCCAGAAAATACGGCCGATTCTGCGCATCGCACCGTATATCGACCCGGCCTGCATCGCGGCATTCGAGCACCTGATAACACCGCAGGGCCAGACTTTCGATGGATTGTTTCAGAGCCGCTTCCCGAAGCGGAGAATACCGAATCCGCGTTTCACATTCTTCTTTGTTCAGGTAGGAATAAATCGGGGGCTGATTTTTGTCGGCGACCTCGATTTCCATCGTCCCGATTACACGGGCTTTGGACCCCGTGCCGACAATCCCGACGGTGAATTCGCGTCCGGCCAGGTACTCTTCCACCAGAACGGGCTGCTTGTGCTGCTCCAGCAGATTTCGGCAGACCCGCTTGAGCTGCGCCGGATTTTCAACTTTGGAGTTTGGGTCGATTCCCTTGCCGGTTCCTTCAGCCAGCGGTTTGGCAAAAAGAGGATACCGCAGTGCGACGGATTGGATGTCTTCCGCCCGGCGCACGACGGCAAACGCCGGCGTGGACAGCCCTTCATACGCCACCAGTTTCTTGGCGACCGCCTTGTCGAGTGTGGCTGCACAGACCAGCGGGTCGGAAAACGTGTACGGAATCTGATACAGCTCCAGCACAGCAGGCACCTGGGCCTCTCGACTTCTGCCTTTGAGCCCTTCGGCAATGGTAAAGACCAAATCCCATCGTTTTCCGGCCGTGAGGGCACGGCACAGCGCCCAGCCGTTGCCGATGCGTTCCACTTCGTATCCGAGCGACTCAATGGCCTGATGAAGGCAGTCAATCGTGCTGTCGGAGTCAAACTCCGCCACATCCTCCGGCGTGAAGCCGGCGGATAAATAGTCTCTTCGCAAATCGTAAACCAGGCCGATTTTTTTCTTCATAGGATTCTAAGTTTTCGAGGCTCAGCGGTTCCGAATCATGAGTCGAACAGAAAACCGGTGGCATCCAGTCCGGAGCGATTCCGGATTTTTTCCCGCCGCTGTCCCCGGAGGGTTCTGGCCGGCTGAATGACCGACGCTTTGCCCGCCGCCAGTTCCCATACGCCGGGGGTTCCGTGGAGTTCGGTCTGTTCATCCGGGATGGTTTCCACGCCGGGTTCGGGATAGTGAATCAGAAGTCCTTCGTAGTTGCGCAGAACCGTATGAGTCGGGCTCATCGAAACAACATAGTTGGGAAGGACCGGAATTTTGCCGCCCCCGTGCGGTGCATCCACGACGAACGTGGGGATGGCGATTCCGCTCAGACGCCCCCGCAGATATTCCATGATTTCAATGCCGGCCCGTACGGAGGTTCGGAAATGCTCTACGCCGCGGACCAGGTCGCATTGATACAGATAATAGGGCCGCACCCGAATCCGCACCAGGCCCCGATACAGTTCTTCGAGCACCTGTGGCCGGTCATTCACCCCGCGGAGCAGGACGGACTGATTGCCCAGCGGAATCCCGGCATCCGCCAGCTTGCCGCAGGCTGCGGAGGATTCCGCCGTCAGTTCGTTCGGATGATTGAAGTGAGTATTGATCCACAGCGGGTGGTATTTGCGGAGCATCTGAACCAGGGCATCCGTGATGCGCATCGGCAGCACGACAGGCACCCGGGTGCCGATGCGGATGACCTGAACCGACGGCACGGAACGAACCGCCGACAGCACCGATTCAAGCGCGGCGTCTGCCATCGTCAGCGGGTCGCCTCCGGAGATAATCACATCGCAGATTTCCGGATGGGCCTGAAGGTATTCGACGACCTGGCGAAGACGGCGGGAGGAAATCGCCGTTTCCCGCGTGCCGGCGATGCGCTTGCGCGTGCAGTGCCGGCAGTACATCGAACAGGTTGTCGTGGCAATCAAAAGGGCTCGGTCTTTATACCGGTGAATCAGCCCGGGGACCGGCATGTCCACATGTTCTTCCAGCGGGTCCTCGCTCAGGCAGGGCGGGTCCGACAGTTCCTGCGGATTCGGAATGCTCATCCGGAAAATCGGGTCCGATAAATCCGGCACGCGAATCAGGGAGGCATAATACGGGGTGATGGCCATCGGATATTTGCTGATGACCGCTTTCAGGTCGGCCCGCTCTGACAGGCCCGGCAGATACGCCGACAGCTGTTCGAGCGTGCGAATCCGATTTCGGATTTGCCACCGCCAATCATTCCAGAGCGAGTCTCTGGAAGAAACGGCAGGACAGTCTGGGGCAGGGGAGGGCGGCTCTTCCGCCCTCGGTCTACTCGGAGGTTCCGAAGATTGCTCTTCTTCACGTGACGCAGCGAGAGAAGTCACTTGGGGCTGCATAAGCTGAGTTCCTTTTCCTATGGTTGCCATTCTTTATTTTCCGGTAAATATCCCAAAAACGAGGATAAGCTCTTTACAAAACTCTGCCGAAGCGGCTGGATGCTGGATTCAACCTGTTCCATCTCCATTCCAATCATAGCAAAGGAGAAGAAGCCGAAAACGAACCCTGCCACAGCACACGCCAGACGTCGGATTTTCATCGGGTCAATCTTTTCTCCGACAAAGGGAGTGAGCAGATGTTCCAGCTCGTGGAGATACCGCTCATAGGGGCCTTCCATTTTTTCGGAAATCCGACGTTCCAGTTTTACCAGCAGTCTGCCCTGAAATAAAAGAATAAACTTTTCATTTTCTTCCAAAAAAAACTTATAGTGGGCATCCAAAAGGTGTTCGAGCGCCTCCGGAAGGGTTTTGATGGGTTTGCTGACGTTTCGGAGCCGTTCGAGCAGTTCATCAATGGATAAATCGACAAGATAGGTAGCGATTTCTTCTTTATCTTGAAAATGCCGATAGAACGTGCCTTTGCCGAGGTCGGCTCTTTGGGTAATGTCCTCAATTGTGGTTGCGTCGAGTCCATATTCTGTGAAAACTTCCAGTGCGGCCGCGAGAAGTTTTCGCCGGGTCCTGTCGGCTCTTTTATCCGCACGAGTTATATTGCTTTTTTCTGCACCAATCATCATATAAGTGACCATATAGTCAGGTCTGACTATTTGGTCAACTTCTTTTCGGAAATTTCTTTTAATTTCTTAATTTTTTTATAAAAACGAGTAAAAATATCGCTGTAGTAGGTGCGTCCGATAATGAAAATACTACAGATTGTTGTTAAGGTTCACCAAACATGACGGAGCTGCTGGCCCCTGCCGGAACTCTCGAAAAGTTGAAATGGGCGGTCGCCTACGGGGCGGATTCCGTCTATTTTGGATTGGAATTTGGTTCTTTGAGAAATTTCGCGGGGAATTTTACGCTTGAAGACGCAAAAGAGGGTCTATTGTATCTTCATAATATGGGTAAAAAAGGGTATGCGGCACTAAATATTTTTCCATTTTCGGATGAATATAGTCGATTGATTTCCGATGCTTTCGCCCTTCAGGATATGTCGATTGACGGAATTATTGTTTCCGATATCGGTGTGTTAACCGCGCTGCGAAAAAAGGGGTTCAAAGCCCCGATTCATATCAGTACTCAGGCCAATACACTCAGCTGGCAGACCGCTCTGGCCTACAAAGAATTGGGCGCTGAGCGGGTCATTCTGGCGCGGGAGTTATCGCTTGAGCAGCTGGCGGAGATTCAAAAACACCTGAAAGGCCGGATGGAAACAGAAGTTTTCATCCATGGGGCGGTTTGTTTTTCTTATTCCGGCCGCTGTGCCCTCAGCGACTACATGACCGGCTACCGCGCCAATCGCGGGGAATGCAAACAGCCCTGTCGGTATCAGTATTTTGTGGTCGAGGAAAAGAGGCCGGGAAAATATATGCCGGTTTTTGAAGACAATCGAGGTCTTTATTTGTTCAATTCCAAAGACCTCGCTTTATTTGAGTATCTGCCCCAATTAAGAGAAATGGGGATTTGCTCTTTTAAGATTGAAGGACGGATGAAATCGATTCATTATATTGCGACTGTCGTCTCTTTTTATCGTCAGCTGCTGGACGGAAAAACCTTCACAAAAGAGCAGGCCCTCGACTGGCTCAATCGCGTGCCCAATCGGGGCTATACAGCCGGTTTTATCAAGGGCTCGTTTTTGCCGGAGGATTATTCCTGGGACAAAAGTGTGTCGGCGGGCACCAGCCGGTTTGTCGCCAATGTTCTTGAGACTCGGCCGGATGGGTGCACCCTTCGTGTTCGAAATACAATTGCTTCCGGCGAGACGTTTGAAGTGCTTTCACCCGGCGGACGTCTGTCCAGCGTCCGGATGCCCCAGCCGCTGAACCATACGGACGGGACGGTGTCAGAGACGGCCAAAAACGGGGACTGTTTGGAATTGCCGGATTCCCTGCCCGAATATGCCGTTTTACGCCGGATTGAAGTTGAATCAGCATAAAGACAGGGATATAAAGGGTGCGTTGTTTTCACGGAGAAGACATGGAATCGTTTCTTGGCAAAAAATATCATTTTATCGGCATCGGCGGGATTGGGACCAGCGGGCTGGCCAAGATGCTGCTCAAGCACGGGGCCGTTGTTTCCGGGTCCGATATGGCCGACAGTGCAGTGCTGGAAGAGATGGCCTCGATGGGAATCCGGATTTGTCTGGGGCACAGTCCGGAGAATATTCCGGCGGATGCGGATGCGGTAGTCATCAGTGCGGCCATTTCGGCCGGCAACCCGGAGCTGGCACGGGCCGGAGAGCTGGGAATCCGCATTTATAAGTATGCCGAAATGCTCGGTCGGCTGTTTGGGGAATATCAGGGGATTGCGGTGGCGGGCACGCACGGCAAGAGCACAACCAGCGCCTGGATTGCCTATCTGCTCGAAAAGGCCGGCCGGTCGCCGACGTTTCTGATTGGCGCCCATGTGCCGCAGATGGGGGGCTCCAGCGGAATCGGAGACGGGCCCTTTTTTGTGGCGGAGGCCTGCGAATATGACCGAAGTTTCCTGAATCTTCGGCCTTCCATCGGGGTGATTCTGAATATCGAGCAGGACCATCTGGATTACTACAGAGACGAAGAGGAAATCGTGGACGCCTTTACGGACTTTGCCGCAGGCATCCGTCCGGGAGGCGTGCTGATTGCCAACGGCCAGGACAAAAATACCCTTCGTCTGCTTCGCCGTCTGAACGGACAAATTCAGGTTCGAACGTTCGGACGCAGCGAATCCTGCGATTACTCCGCCGGCCGGCTGTTTCTGCGGGAAGGGTGTTATGAGTTTGAGTTGTGCGAAAGAGGAGCGGTTCTGGGGCTGGCGAGGCTGTCGATTCCGGGAATCCACAATGTCGATAATGCCCTCGCGGTGACGGCGGCCTGTCTGTCCGCCGGCTTGTCGGCGGAGGCCCTGCTGCAGCATCTGGGGGGCTTTACCGGCATTGACCGCCGGCTGATGCTCAAAGGTCAGGCCCGCGGCATTATTGTCCTGGATGATTATGCACACCATCCTACGGAGATTCGGGCCTCTCTTTTGGCAATTCGAGAGCGCTACCGTCCCCGGCGGCTCTGGTGTGTTTTCCAGCCCCATCAATACAGTCGGACCCGTTTTTTACTTGATGATTTTGCAGAAAGTTTTAATCTGGCCGATACAACCATCGTCCCGGAAATCTATTTTGTGCGGGATACCGCCGAGAGCCGCAGGATGGTGAATGCGGAAGTGCTGGTGGAACGGATACGCCGAACCGGAAGCGAGGCGGTTTTTATCCGCGATTTTCCGGGCATTGCGTCTTATTTGAAAGAACATGTACAATCCGGCGATGTGGTGGTAACGATGGGTGCCGGAACCATCTGGAAGGTGGCCGATGAATATCTTCAGTGGCTTAGAACACATTGTTAAGGAAAAGTGTCCGCTGGCTCCTTATACCTGGTACGGCCTGGGCGGGCCGGCGGATTATCTGATTCTTCCGCAAAGCCGGGAGCAGATTGCCGAGGTCCTTCGCCGGTGTCAGGACCATCAGCTGCCGGTGCGGGTCCTCGGATTCGGCTCCAATCTGCTTGTGAGCGATGAAGGGGTGCGCGGAGCGGTGATTCGGCTGGAGAATCCGGTTTTCTGCGAGTACAAGTTTGACGGCACGACCCTGAAAGCCGGAGCCGGAGCGAATCTGAACAAGCTGGTTCTCGAATCAGTCCGAAAAGGCCTGGGGGGGCTTGAAGCCCTGACCGGAATTCCGGGGTCCATCGGCGGGGCGGTTCGGATGAATGCCGGCGGTCGGTTCGGGGACCTCGGTTCGGTGGTTCAAAGCGTGACCGTTATGAATGCGGAGGGGCAGATTTTCGAAAAGGCCAAGCCGGAGCTGGTGTTTGATTACCGCAGCACCAATATTACAGCCAAAGTGATTCTGGAGGCCACAATCGAATTGACGGAATCAGACCCGGAATCGCTTCTGCAGGTGATTAAAGAGGTCTGGATTTACAAAAAGAACACGCAGCCGCTGGATACCCACAATGCCGGCTGCATTTTCAAGAATCCGCGAGGCCTGTCCGCCGGTGCTCTGATTGACCGGGCCGGGCTGAAGGGCACGCAAATCGGCGGGGCGGTGGTCAGCGAAAAACACGCCAACTTTATCATTGCGGAAAAAGGATGCCGGAGCTCCGATGTCAGGCAGCTGATTGATTTAATCCGTACCCGAGTCCGCGAGAAGTTTGATGTTCAGCTCGAGCTGGAGATTGAAATCTGGTAGGGCCGCCGGTGCGGGACGGAGCCGTTGCACAGTTTTTCCGGGAAGCAGAATGAAATCGCAAAGAAACAGATTTAAGACGGTGGCGGTGTTGGCAGGGGGCATCGGCGAAGAGCGTCCGGTCAGCCTTCAAAGCGGGCAGAATGTGTATCAGGCCCTCCAAAAAACGGATTTGGATGTGCGTTTTGCAGACATTCAGCCGGAGGATTTGTCGATTCTGGATGACCCGTCGATTGACATTTTTTTCCTGATTCTGCACGGCCAGTTCGGCGAGGACGGGCACCTGCAGAAGATTCTGGAAGAGAAAAACCTGGTCTATACGGGTTCGGATTCGGCGGCCAGCTGTCTGGCTTTTGACAAATGGGCCGCCAAAAAGCGCTTTTGTGAGCAGGCTATTCCGACGCCGCCGGCTGTGTATGTGGATGCCGAGGCGGTTGAGGCGGAGCTGCTGGAGGCGATAAACGGTTTGGGGGGCGAGCGTTTTGTGGTCAAGCCGCTGCGGCAGGGCAGCAGTGTCGGGGTGCAGCTGGTCCGAACGGCTCGCGAGGCGCTGGATGCCGCGCAGGATTGTTTCCGCCGCTTCGGAGACTGTATGGTGGAGCGGTTTATTCCGGGACGGGAAATCACGGTCGGAATCGTGGACCAGATGATTTTGCCTGTGATTGAAATCCGTCCCAAACGTTCTTTTTATGATTATCAGGCCAAATATA
Organism: Anaerohalosphaeraceae bacterium; assembly: GCA_037479115.1. Taxonomy (NCBI): domain Bacteria; kingdom Pseudomonadati; phylum Planctomycetota; class Phycisphaerae; order Sedimentisphaerales; family Anaerohalosphaeraceae; species Anaerohalosphaeraceae bacterium. Next base: position 48,011 of record JBBFLK010000003.1, read on the forward strand.
TCGATGAGCAGACGGAGTTTTTGTTTGACACATTCCCGAATGCTCGCGATGTTGCGCTTTTCCAGGAAACCGCGCTGAAAAGTTTCCGGGCTTTGGGATGCCGGCACTTCGGACGGGTGGATATGATTGTGGATGCGCAGGGGACTCCGTGGGTGTTGGAAATCAATACTCTGCCGGGGTTTACGAGCCATTCGCTGCTTCCGATGGCGGCGGCGCGGGCAGGCCTTGATGCAACCGGATTGTGTCTGAAAATCCTGGAGGCGGCCTGGATGGATTTTCAGAAACGGGCAAGTGAGACCAGAGAACTATGAAACTGTTTGGCAAGAAAGACCGTCAAAACGGCCGTTCAGGAGGCCTGCTGAGCCGATGGTTCGGGAAAAAGGACGCCCCGCCTGTCCGGCCGTCGGAAAAAAAGGAATCTGTCTGGCCGGCCCGGGTAAAGATTTGCCTGTCCTGGCTGGTCTGGATTCTGCTCGGAACCGGTCTTGTCTGGAGTTTCGGCTATCTGAACCAGTATGTCCGAAGGGAATATCCTCAGGCCTTTCAGGACGGCCCGCTGGAACTGGCCAATGTGCCGGAGTGGGTGGAGTCGTCCTGGATTGATGCCATCAAGGCGGCGGTTGGGAGCGGGTTGTTTGCTCTGGAAGAGGGCTCTGCACGCCGAGTGTGGGAAAAACTGACGGTTTTTTCCTGGCTGTCGGACGTACGCGTGCAGGCGGTTCCGGGACGTCTTCGGGTCGAGGCGCGGTACCGCAAACCTTGCCTTCAGGTGAAAACCGCTTCCGGAAAGACGATTTATCTGGATGAAGAGGCTGTTGTGCTCGATGCCCCCGTGCTGATGTCCCTGCCGATCGTGGAGCTCCGCGGGCTGCCGTCTGAGCGGCTCGGAAAGGCCGGACAAGTGTCCCGTTCGGAAGAGGCGGTGTCCGTGTTGAAGCTTATCGAAATCCTGCGCCGCATGGATGAAAAATGTTCTCCGAACAAACCTCTCCTGAATGAAATCAAAGCGGTGGATATTGCCAATTGGGTTGGCGGCCGAAATCCGTCTGCACCGCGGATTATCCTGGAAACCCATGACGGCACTCAGGTTTACTGGGGCGCTCCTTACGGCAAGGCGGGGGTTTTTCTGGAAGCGGATGAGACGGAAAAACTCTCTTCGCTGTATAACTTTTACATTCGGTCCGGATATACGCTGCAGGGCAAAGTCAAGTATCTGGAGCTTCGCACTCCGGTCGGGCAGCGTCCCCGTCCTCGCTGAAAAACAAAAAGCCTTTAGGGATTGCTGTCCAGATACGCAAGAGTTTTTTGCAGGATTTCCCGGAAGACCGGAGCGGCTACCCGTCCGCCGCTGTAGCCCTTTCCCAACGCGCGGTTCGGTTTTCGGATGGACACCAGGATAATCACTCGCGGATGGTCCACAGGGGCTCCGCCGACAAAGGAAGAGACATAGTTGGTTGTATCATAGCCGCCGGTCGGAAGGGCAATATTGGCCGTTCCGGTTTTTCCGAAGACCTCAACGCCTTCGACGGCCGCTTGGTCTCCCGTCCCTTCTTTGACCACGGCCCGAAGCGGTTCCCGAACCATCCATTCGGCGATTTCCGGCTTGAGAATGTATCCGGTTCCGACCAAACTGGGCGTAACATCCGTAATTTGTCCGTCCGGATTGATGACGGCCCGAACCAGATGGGGCTGCACCAGTGTTCCGCCGTTGGCCAGGATGCAGTAGGCCCGGGCCATCTGCAGGGCGGTTACGGAGATTTCGTGTCCGAACGCAATTCGCGTGGGGCTGTATCCGCTCCATTGTTTGACCGGTCGAAGAACACCTGATTCTTCTCCGGCCAGGTCCACGCCTGTCGGACGGCCGAAGCCGAACAGACGCAGTCCCTCATGCAGTCTTTTTGCTCCGGTCTTGAGGCCGATTTTGGCCATTCCGATATTGCTCGAATTCAGGATGATGCCCCGCACATTCAGAATGCCGTAACGTTTGTTGCCGAACTCATGGATGCCGCCGTATTGTCCCCAGTAGCCGTCTTCACAGTCAAACTTTTCTTCCTTGGTAATGGCTCCGCAGTCCAGGGCCACCGCTGCTGCAATGGGCTTGAAAATGCTGCCCGGCTCATACGGGTCGGACAAAATTCGGTTTTTTAGACGGTCGGCGGGGGTTTTGGAAAATTGGTGGGGGTCAAAGTCCGGCAGGGATACCCAGGCCAGGATGCCGCCGGTCCAGGGGTCCATCACCAGCGCAATCCCTGATTCGGCCTGATACTCCCGGATTTGCTTCTGAAGGGCTTCCCGGACGATTTCCTGGATGACCAGGTCGATGGTCAGGACCAGATTGTCTCCGTTTTGAATAGGGGAGCGGCCTTCCGGATAGGCGGCGATGGGCCTTCGAAAGACATCGACTACATAGACATCTTGTCCGCCTCTGCCGGCCAGCACCGCGTCGTATTTCAGTTCAATGCCGGCCAGGCCGCGGCCCTCTGCGCCGACAAAGCCGACCACATGAGAGCACAGCGAAGCCGCCGGATAGGACCGAACCCAGGCCTCTTCAATTCCGATGCCGGGCAGGCGTGCCCGCAGAACGGCCTGCTGCTGGTCCGAAGGGATGTCTTTGACCAGACGAAGAAAGCCCGGATTTTTGGCCTCCAGAATCTGCTTGGAAATTTCATGTCCCGGGATATTCAGAATGGATTGAAGCGTGTCGGCCGTCAGTTTGTACTGTTCGTCCTGCAGCAGCCGGCGGGGTTCGGCAAAAACATTGTAAATCATTGTGCTGGCCGCCAGGATTCTCCCTTTGCGGTCTGTAATGAGTCCTCGCTGCGGGGATTGGCGAACCACGGCGTAGCGCTGAGTGCGGCTGGTCTGTTCGAAGTGTTCCTTTTGACGAAACTGGAGGTCCCAAAGGCGAGCTCCTAAGCCGCTGAAGCCCGCCAGCAGAAACAAGCTTAACAGTCCGATGCCGGACCACAGTCGGATGGAGCCGGAAGCGGGCCGGTTCATGAGGCGCTCTCCTGCAGATGGGGAAGGACCTGCTGGGGCTGGAGGAGTTTTTCCAGCTCCACCTGTTTTTTCCACAGCTGCCGCCGCAGCTGTTCCTGAACAATCTGGGCCTGACGGGCCTGATGAAAGAGCCGCGAGGTGCTGATACGCAGATGGGTGGTTGCAATCAGAGCGGCTGTTAAGGAAAAAATCACAAACCTCAAACGGGCCCGGGAAATCATAAATCTTATCATCGTACGGGGATTTTCAGACGAGTGCCGGCCTGCAGATTATCCGGGTTGGGTATCTGGGCCTGATTCAGCTGGACGATTTCCTGATATCTTTTTCCGTCTCCCAGATATTTCTGGGCGATGTCCCAGAGCCGATCCCCCGGCTGCACGACGTATTCTACCGTGCGCGGTTTGTTTCGGTCGGAGACCGCCGGCTCGAGAACATTTTTGTATTTGTCCAGAAGGACTCGTTCCGGGCGGGAGGGCGAAGCCTGAGCGGAACCGGCAGCGGCTTTTTCGAGCGGCGGGATTACGAGTTTATCCCCGATTCGGATGGAGTCCGGCGAGGTCAGCAGGTTCCGATTGGCCTCGTAGAGTTTTTGAATGGCGGCCCGTGTGTTTCCGGTTTCCTTTCCATAATAGCGAACAGCGATGGAGGCCAGCGTATCTCCTTTTTGGACGGTATGAATTTGTCCGGCCGGTGGGGTCGGTGTGGTCGCTGGGGTTGGTGCAGCCGATGCAGACGGCGCAGCGGGGGCGGCCGGTTGAGTCTGTACAGCTGGTGCCGGAGCGGCCGGAGCCGTCGCCGGAGTGGCCGGTGTTGGTTCAATCAGCCGAATATCCGCCGGAGGCTGGGTCTGACGCAGCGGTGCCGGTTCCAGTTCCCGTGCGGCCTGCTCGACGGCCTGCTCGATAAGAACCGAACGGCTGGAAGGCACCTGAACCGCTGTTTCAATTACGGGTTTGTCGGCTTTAAAAAATCCGCCGGGGCCATTGATGAGAAACGCAATGATTACAATGAATAAGAAACTGATCAGCAGTCCGATTTTCCCGTCTGAAGTCATGTTCTCACCTCTTACCTGGCCTGTCTTGTTCGATTCGCTGGGCAATTCTCAGTTTGGCGCTTCGAGAGCGGGGATTTTCTCTCCGTTCTTCTTCGTCTGCCGTGATGGGCTTGGGCGTCAGAATCTGATAAATCCCATCCATTTTATTTTCTCGAAAATTATTTTTCACCAGTCTGTCTTCTAAACTGTGAAAACTGATAATGGCCAAAAAGCCGCCGATTTTCAAGAGATTCGGAGCCGACTTCAGCAGCATTTCCAGACACTCCAGTTCCCGGTTGACGGCAATCCGAAGGGCCTGAAAGGTTCGCGTTGCCGGATGCAGCCGACGCAGGCCCCTTCGTTCCGGCCTTGTTATGGCTTTTTGGACAATTCGGGCCAACTGACCGGTTGTTGTAATCGGTTGGCGGTCTCGGGCCTGAACGATGAAACGGGCGATTTTCCGTGAAGCCCGTTCCTGCCCGTAGCGATAGATTAAATCCGCCAGTGTCTTTTCCTCCAGTCGATTGACCAGGTCTGCCGCCGTTACAGTCAGCCGGTCGTCCAGCCGCATATCCAGCGGCATATCGGTCTGAAAACTCAGCCCGCGTTCTTCATCTTCAATTTGGGCTGAACAGAACCCCAAATCCGCCAAAATTAAATCCGCCTGCGCAAGTCCGTGCTCGGTCATCACCTCCGGCAGTCTGGCGAAGTTTTCCCGTACGAGCACCACCTTGCAGGACAGGTCTTTTGTTAAAGATTGGGCCCTTTGGATACATTTCGGATCTACATCCAGACCAAGAATTATCCCCTCAGGGCCCAGTTGGGCGCCGAACAGCCGGCTATGGCCTCCATAACCAATGGTTGCATCTACAACCCGCCCATCCTTAGGCAGCCGGATTCGCTCGGCTAATGCTTTCCAAAGAACCGGTATATGACCGGGCGAATCGTCCTCCGTGAGACTCGCCCAGCCGTTCTGCGTCATCTCAATACCCTTCCCTTGGTATTGGTCAGTGGGCCGCCGCCGCAGCGGCCTGTTCGAGCAAATGCTCCATTTGCTCAGAAAATCCGATTTTTTCGAAAAGAGCGCTCTTCTTTTTCAGACTTTCCAGCTGCCTTTCCAGATAATTCAGACTGCTGAGGATTTGCTCATCCAGCGGATAGCTCCCCTGGAGCACCTTTTGAATCAGCTGAACGGCTTGAGCGGCTTTCATGGTTTATTCCTCCGTGGGCTGCAGATTTTCCTCTTCGGGGTAAGCGGCTTCCTGGGCCTGCTTCTGGAGCAGCGATTTTCGGGCCCGCATCAGGTGTTTTTCAAACCCGGCGGCCTTTTCGGCCACAAACCGGTCCCACTCGTCCGTGTTCCAGATTTCGATATGGTCCCGCACACCCAGCAGCGTCAGTTTATTGCCGAGGTTGGCCCGTTTTTTCAGTTTTTCCGGAATCAGAAGCCGACCCTGTTTATCAAACTCCACAAGACTCGAGAACGCAAAATGCAGGCGTTCAATCATCACAAAGTCATCATCCGGGATATTGTTATCAGCTGCCAGTTCGGCCAAGAGCTGCTGATAGCATTTCTCCGGATACAGACACAGAATCCCGTCAATGCTCAGCGCCAGAATCCAGTCGCTGCCGTATTTTTCGGCATCCACCTTGCTTCGCAGTTTGGCAGGGATGAAAAGACGGTTCTTTTCATCGACCACATGCTCGGATTCGCCTGTTAGCATAAGCATGGGAATCTTTGCTATTTCTCCCTACTTTTCTTTACTTTTATGGGGGACAATACCACATTATTATTTTCGTGTCAAAGCCAAATTTTCTTAAAACAAACAAAAAAAGTTTTTTCATTTTTCTAAAAGCGTTCGGTTAAATAGGCGGGAAACCAATATATAGTGGTTACAAAAAAATCAGGAACATTATATAGTGCCAGCTTTTTTAGTTTCCCAAGATGGTTCCGGACAAAAAATTTTGTGTCAACCACCCACTTTTTTCCACAAAAAAGTATAAATATGGACAGGATAAATCCTTATATCTCGCAAAACTTTCAAAAAAAACATTGCGGTTTTTTTGCAATAAAAATAAGGTTTCATTTCGTATATGAAGGGGAATTTGAGGGAAACGACGAAAAATGAGGATTTTTCCTGTACGCGGAATCCTGACGGCCGGAAGGATTTTTTTTGTCCCCATACTGAGCGTTGTCTGGGGCTGTAAAAGCCCGTCCGACTATCGTCAAAAGGCGGATGAAGTTTCTTATAAAATCATTGAGCAGAAGCAGTTAGAGTCGATTGGTCGGACGGAGCCTTTCAGCGTAGAACGGCCGAGCGATTTGTTCCGACGGCGTCTGATAGAGATTCAGGCACTGCCGGTTTCCACTCCGGCCTCGCTCGGGACTGACAAGACAGAACCGCTTGCCCACTGGCCTGAAAAGGATTACCCATTTGAAAAACCAAAGACGGGGACCTGGACAGCGGAGCCGAATCAGGTGATTACCCTTTCGCTGATGGATGCGCTGCAAATCGGAGCCGCCAACAACTTTGATTATCAATCCAGAAAAGAAGCTATTTTTTCGGCGGCTCTGGATTTAGACCTGGCCCGCAACGAATTTCGCACGCTGTTTGCCGGAGCGGCCAAGAGTTATTATGAGGAAAATCGTACCGGTCTGTCTCCGCAAAGGGGATTCGTTCACAGCGGCAGTCTGAGTGCGTCTCAGAAGCTCACCAACGGGACGGAGCTGCGGGCGGGGATGGCTGCGGACCTGGTCAATCTTTTAACGCTCGGCGGGGCCTCTTCGCTGGGTCTGACGGCCGATGCGAGCATTTCTGTTCCTCTGCTTCGCGGGTCCGGCCCTCATATTGCGGCCGAACCCCTTTTGCAGGCCGAGCGCCGCGTGATGTATGCCATCTGGCAGTTCGAACGCTATAAAAGCGAGTTTGCCGTCACCATCGCGGCGGAATATCTGGGCGTTCTTCGCCAGTTTGACCAGGTGCGCAACAGCCGGGAAAACTATATCAGTGCGATGGCGTCCGCCCGTCAGTCCCGGCGTCTGGCCGATGCCGGACGGCTGCCCGAAATTCAGGTGGACCAGGCTGTGCAGCGGGAGCTGAGCGCCCGGGCGCAATGGATTGGGGCGGTGGAGTCGTACAAGCAGCGCCTGGACTCCTTTAAGATTCGTCTGGGACTCCCGCCCGATGCTCAGATTGAGCTGGATCGGAAAGATTTGGAACAGCTGCAGGTTTATAAGAATTATTTTGTTTATTCGGATTCGTCCGAGCAGAAAAGGGGCAGAGACCAGAGTTTTCCGGCGGCCGACGCTCCGATTGAACCCCAGCCCCCGACAGGGGAAGATGCAGGTCCCTTTGAACTGCCGGAGGCAATCGCCGTCAAGACCGCCTTCGAAAAGCGTCCGGACTTGTGGGTGGTTCAAGGCCAGGTGTATGATGCTCAGCGGGACGTTATCGTAAAAGCCGATCGTCTGAAGGCGGAGCTGACGTTTTTGGGAACAGCCGGCTGGGGAAGCGGACGTTCGCTGGGGTCCGCCGGAATGGACGATGCACGGCTTGAATGGGACCGCGGGCGCTATACGGCCCTGCTGAATCTGAATCTTCCGCTGGAACGCACGGCCGAACGAAACGCCTATCGCAAGAGCTATCTGGCTCTCGAAGAAGCCGTTCGCTCTCTTCAGCAGGCGGAGGATTCGATTAAATTGTCTATCCGAAACCAGCTCCGTACGCTGCTGGAGTCGCGGGAACAGGTCAAAATTCAGGCCAAGGCGGTGACCGTTGCGGAAAAACGACAGAAAAGCACCAAGCTGTTCCTGGATGCCGGGCGTGCTCAAATTCGTGATTTGCTGGATGCCCAGGACGCTTTGCTGAACGCCCAGAATCAGCTGACCGCCTCGATTATCAATTATCGGCTGGCTGAACTGAACCTGCAGCGGGATATGGGGGTTCTGCAGGTGGGTGAAAACGGTTTATGGAAGGAGATTGCTCCGGAGGTTTTGTATGACAGACAATCGGATTCCCAAACCCGCTAAAAAACTGCAGACAATACTTCTGACCGGCCTGGCGGTTTTGCTGCTGCTGGCCGGCGGCCTTTATTTCCTGACGTCCCGTTCGGATGCCTCTCAGGCGATGGCGGTCTTTCCTGTCCAGCGGGGGCCGCTGACCATCAGTGTGCTTCAGTCCGGCACCATCAAGGCCAAGGACCAGATTATTATCAAGAACGAAGTAGAAGGCCGTACATCCATTATCTATTTGATTGAAGAGGGGGCCCGGGTGAAAGCCGGAGATTTGCTGGTCGAACTGGATGCCAGTTCTTTGCTGAGCTCCAAGATTGACCAGGAAATCCGTGTGCAGAATGCTGAGGCCTCGTTTATCAACGCCAAGGAGAATCTGGAGGTCATCCGCAATCAGGCCGAAAGCGACAAGGATGCCGCCTTGTTGGCCCTCGAGTTTGCCCGCGAAGACCTTAAGCAGTACAAGGAAGGAGAGTTCCCCAATCAGCTCCGGGATGCGGAGGCCCGAATCAAACTGGCCGAGGAGGAACTGGAGCGGGCGCAGGATACGCTGACCTGGTCCCAGAAGCTTTGGGAGGAAAAATACATTTCGCAAAATGAGCTCAAAGCCGATCAGCTGGCTGTGACCCGCCGTCGGCTGGATTTGGACCTGGCGATTAACAATCTGAATCTGCTTCAAAACTTTACCTACTTGCGGAAGATCAAACAGCTGGAAAGTGATATTCGCCAGGCCGAGATGGCCTATGAACGAACTGTTCGCAAGGCCAATGCGGCGGTGGTGCAGGCGGAAGCGGAGCTGAAGGCCCGTCAGGCCGAGTACAATCAGCAGAAAGACCGTCTGGCGAAACTGGAAGACCAGCTGCGAAAAACCAAACTGTATGCACCGGCGGACGGTCTGGTGATCTATGCCACCAGCGCTCAGCGGGGCGGTTTCCGCGGCGGGCAGGAGCCGCTGATGGAGGGCCAGGAAGTGCGCGAACGGCAGGAATTGATTTATCTGCCGCTGGGGTTTTCAGCCATTGCGGAGGTGATGGTTCACGAAGCTAGTCTCAAAAAGGTGCATCCGGGCCTTCCGGTGGTAATTACAGTGGATGCGCTGCCGGGCCGGCGGTTTATGGGCAAAGTGGATTTTATCGCTCCGCTGCCCGATGCGCAGAGCATGTGGATGAATCCGGATTTGAAGGTCTACAACACCCAAATTTCTATTGAAGGGGAGGAGCCGGCTTTGCGGACGGGAATGAGCTGCCGTGTGGAAATCATTGTGGCTCATTATGACGATGCGCTGTATGTGCCGGTGCAGTCAGTCCTTCAGGTCGGCGGCCAGCCGACGGTGTATGTGGTCAATGGTCCCGTCATCGAACGCCGTGCGGTCAAGGTCGGGCTGGATAACAATCGGATGATTCACATCCTCGAAGGGCTCAAAGAGGGGGAAAAGGTGCTGCTGAATCCGCCGCTCAAAGAGGCGGAAACACCGACAGGGGCGAGCCAGCCGGGCGGACAAGTCTCCGAAGAGATTCGTCAGCGGCTGGACAATGTGGTCCGTCCGGAGGCCGGAGAAGTGAGGGCTTTTCCGGACAGCTCGGAGAACGGAGGGACTCGCCGCCGCAGCAGACCGGACGGCTCGGAGACCTCGCCTTCGCCGGAGTCGATGCGGCGCCGATTTGAAAACCTCACTCCGGAACAGCGGGAGCAGATGCGGCGCCGGTTTGAAAATATGACGCCGGAGCAGCGGGAGGAAATGCGCCGACGGTTCGAGCAGATGAGACCGCAGGAAGGGGCGCCCGCCGAGCAAAACCGCTCTTGGCCGGAGTCGCAGACAGGCTCGTCTGGAGAAGGGCGGCCATGAGCTCGGGGATGTCCAGCCCAACCGGCAATTCCGAAATGATCCGGCTGACGGACGCCTGGAAGATTTACAAAATGGGCCGTCAGGAGGTTCATGCGCTGGCGGGTGTGAATGCCTCCTTTGCCAAGGGCAGTTTTTGGGCGATTATGGGGCCCAGCGGTTCCGGCAAAAGCACCATGATGAATATCCTGGGCTGCCTGGACCGGCTTACGAAAGGGCGGTATTACTTTGACGGGCAGGATATCAGCACGTTCAGCGATGATGAACTCAGCGACCTGCGGCTGCGCAGAGTCGGCTTTATCTTTCAGAGTTTTAATCTGATTCCGCAGCTGACGGTGCAGAAGAATATCGAACTGCCGCTGTATTATCTCGGATGGGACGCCCGCCGCAGCAGTGAACGGGCCCGGTATCTGGCCGAGCAGGTGGGGCTGGCGGAACGGCTCAATCATCGTCCGACCGAATTGTCCGGCGGGCAGATGCAGCGGGTGGCGATTGCACGAGCCCTGGCCAATGACCCGCAGGTGATTTTCGCCGATGAACCCACGGGAAATCTCGATACGAAGACGGGACTTCAGATTCTGGATATGCTCCAGAAGCTCAATCAGGACGGCAAGACCATTATTATGGTGACCCACGAGCCGGATATTGCGGCCTTCGCCCAGTATCAGATGCATATGCGGGATGGAAAGATTGAACGAATCGACGGAGGAAACAAATGAGGCAGACCCGTTTGATTCGCAATATTGCACTGGGGGTTGAGAATCTGCTGCTCCACAAGCTCCGGTCGTTTCTGACGATGCTGGGCATCGTCTTCGGCGTCGGCAGCGTCGTGGCCATGCTTTCCGTCGGCGAAGGGGCCAGCAAAGAAGCCCTCGAACAGATTCGCAAGCTGGGCAGCAACAACATCATCATCTCTTCCGTAAAGGCTGTGGAGGATGAGTCCATCACCAATACCCGTGTGTTTATGAGCGTGTACGGCCTGACTTACGAGGATTACGGGCGGATTTCGGAAGGGTTTAAAAACGTTCAGAAGACAGCGCCGGTGAAAATCATCCGCCGGGAATCGCGGCTGGGAGAACGCTCCCTCGAGCTGCGGGTGGTGGGCACCACGCCTGCCTGGTTTGAACTGGTGCCGCGGGATATTATCGCCGGACGGGTGCTGACGGAAATTGACATCGAAAAGCAGGCCCCTGTGGCGGTCTTGACGGAATACGGAGCCCGGCGGCTGCTGGCGGCCGAACATACCATCGGGCAAACCCTCCGCATCGGCGGCGATGCCTTTCAGGTGATTGGAATCGTCAAAAGCGAAAGCGGCCAGGCGGGGAACATCCAGATTCCGGACCAGGAGGTGGACGCTTATATCCCGATTGAGGTGGCGCGGCGCTATTTTGGGGATATTCAGACCCGTGTGTCCGCCGGCACCCGGGAGCGCGAAAAGGTCGAACTCCATCAGGTGATTGTCCAGATTGATTCCACCGAGCATGTGGAGCCGACGGCTGCCGCCATTGAACAGATGCTCAAACGCTTTCATAAGAAAAAAGATTATACCATCAGTGTTCCGCTGGCTTTGCTCAAACAGGCGGAGGCCACCAAACGCCGGTTTAATATCGTGCTGGGCTCCATTGCGGGCATCAGTCTGCTGGTGGGGGGCATCGGGATTATGAATATTATGCTGGCTTCGGTGACCGAACGCACCCGCGAAATCGGCATTCGGCGGGCCATCGGGGCCAAACGCAGACAAATTATCGTTCAGTTTCTTATTGAGACGGTTGTCTTGTCCACGACCGGAGGCATTATCGGTCTGGGTGTCGGGATTTTCATCCCCTTTGTGATTACGAAAGTCAGCGGGATGGCCACGGTTTTGACGATGTGGGGAATTCTCCTGCCGCTGCTGATCAGCATGCTCATCGGCATTTTGTTCGGCCTGTATCCGGCCATTCACGCCGCGCAGGTGGACCCCATCGTGGCCCTTCGGCACGAATAGAGTCAAAAGAGAGGTTTCTTCAGATGGAGTGGAAATATCGGCAGAAAATTTTGTTCATCGGAGACAGCATCACAGATGCCCTGCGGCGGGAGCAGGCGTATGCGCCCCTGGGCTGCGGGTATGTTCATTTTGCCGGATATTTCTTACAGGCCCGGTTTCCTGAACTGGATTTGCAGGTTGAAAATCGCGGCGTCAGCGGGGATACCACTCGAGAACTTCTGGCCCGTTGGAAAGAAGACTGTTTGGACCTTCGGCCCGATGTGGTGAGCATTCTGGTCGGCATCAATGATTTGTGGCGTGGATACAAACCGGTGCTTGAGCCGCACAAAACTCCTGTTCCGCCGGAGGAGTACGAGAACAACCTTCGGCAGATGCTTTCAGGTGTTCAGCGGCTCGGCAGCCGTCTGATTCTGATGGAGCCGTTTTATTTCTGCCGGGATTTGCAGGAGCCGATGCGGCAGGGCCTGGATGCCTACTTGGACGTCGTGCACCGGTTGGCTCGGGACTATCAGACCCTTCTGGTGCCTCTGCAGAAGGCCTATGAGCAGCTCAGCAGTCAGGTGCCGGACGAACGCTGGGCGGAGGACAGAGTCCACCCGTCGATGTGGGCCCATGCCTGGATTGCCCGCCAGTGGCTGTCGGCGGTTCTGGATGGGGAGATTTAACCACTTAGACTGTTCGGAGCTCTGCGCGGAATTTTTCTTTCAGAACATTTAAAATCCCAGCCTCGAATTGGTCCACCTGTTCGTGCCGCAGCGTGCCGTCATCATCCCGGAATCGAAGGGAGACCGTCAGACTTTTTTTGCCGGCGGGAATCGGTTTGCCGCGATAGAGTCCGCCGAATCGGATTTCCTCCAGTTCCTCCGGGGCAGCCGAACGAACGGCCTGTTCAATCTCCGCCCAGCGGACGGGCTCATCGAGAATCAGGGACAGGTCCCGTCGGATGGCGGGGAATCGCGGCAGCGGCCGGGCGGAGGGTTTGGCGTCGGCAGCCAGCTCAATCAATGTTTCAAGGTCCAATTCCGCCGCACAGACCATACCCTTGTCCAAATCCAGACGCCGGGCAATGGTATCCTCCACCGCACCGACAAAGCCGACAGGGCGGTCGCCGACAAAAATCTCCGTACCGCCCTGAGCCCATTTTGCACCGGCGGGCTGGAAACGGGCTTCCCGGTAGGTCAGCCGCTCCAGAAGCCCTTCCAGAACCCCCCGCATCTCCTGAAACTCCATATCGGCGGCCAGGGCTACTTTCGGTTTTTCGAGAGGAAGAACCTGTTTTTCTCGGGAAGGAAGAAATGTATCGGCAATTTCGTAGAGCCGACAGGGGATATTGCCTGCGTGGTAGTTGGTCTGCATCGTATTCAGGAGCGACCCGATGAGATTTTGGCGGAGCAGGTTGGTGTTTTTGCGGGACACATCGCTGACCGCCAGATGCTCCGACGCCGGTGCGGGGGAGAAGCACTCGGCGGTCTGTTTATCAATAAAGGTAATGTTAATGGTTTCAAAGAATCCGCAGCCGTTCAGATAGGTGCGGATTTTCTGGCAGACTTTTTCGCGTGCATCCATCGGCACGGCGGTGATGCGAATCTTGTTTTCGACCGGCACCTTCTCATAGCCCCAGCATCGGGCGGCTTCCTCGATGAGGTCGGCCTCCCGGCTCAAGTCGTGCCGCCAGCTCGGCGGGGTGCAGACAATCACATCGCTGTTTTCCCGCTGAGGATTCAGCCCCAGGCCGGAGAAAATCGCAAGCACGTTTTCGAGAGGAATCTCAATCCCCAAAAGGTGTTTGAGCCGTGACAGCCGCATCCGCACCGGTGAAGCGGCCGTTTTTCCCGGATAGCAGTCCACAACCCCCCGGGCGATTTGTCCGCCGGCGACCTGAACAATCAGCTGAGCGCATCGTCGAGAGGCCCAGTCGATGTTGTCCGTATCCACCTGCCGTTCGAATCGGAAGGAGGCCTCCGAAGGCAGTCCGAGCCGGCGCGAAGTCCGGCGGATGCTCACCGGTGCAAACGAGGCCTCTTCCAGCAGAATCGTTGCGGTCTGCTCCGTCACTTCGGTTTCCAGCCCGCCCATGACGCCGCCGACGGCCACCGGTCGTTCCGCATCGGCTATCACGAGCATCCAGTCCTGCAGCTGACAATCTGTGCCGTCAATGCTGATGAGCCGCTCTCCGGGGCGGGCTTTTCGAACAATGATTTTTTTGCCGCGGATTTTGTCGTAATCAAAGGCATGGGGCGGCTGGCCGTGCTCGAGCATGGCATAGTTGGTGGCGTCCACGACATTATTGACGCTTCGCATTCCGGCGGCCTGAAGGCGGCGAACCATCCAGTCCGGAGAAGGCCCGACTTTCACCCCCGTGATAATCCGGGCGGTATAGCGGGAGCATAACTGCGACTCTTCGATTTGCACGCTCACCCAATTCTGAACGGGACTGTCGGACTCCTGAATCGATGCATCCGGCAGCCGCAGGGGTTTTCCATACGCGGCGGCCAGTTCTCGGGCAATACCAATGTGGCTCAGACAGTCCCCGCGATTGCTTGTGATTTCTATGTCGATGACTGTATCGCCGTCAATCTTCTCGATGCTTTCGGTCGGAAACCCCAAGTCGCTCAGCCGTTTGGCGATTTCTTCCGGGCGGATACCTTTGAGGTCAACGTACTCCTGCAGCCATTCCAATGAGATTTTCATTCTGATTTCTCGTTTCCGGGGCGTTTTGTTCTTTTCTGTTCCGGTATTCAAAACACGTACAATAGCGATATTGGCTTGCGGTGTCAATAAAAGCCAGGGGATTCCGAAAAGAAAACCCAGCCTGCATGGGTGTGCAAGTCTTTATTTTGAAAAGAGATAGAACTATTTGGATTGCAAGCAGCCGAAAATGTCCTATAAAACACCTTGATTTTGCCAAAATGCCTTATTAGAATATGGTTTTGGAGGCGTGAGGAAAACTGTTGCGGGGAAAAGGCCTATCAGTTTTCTCACCCATTGTTTTTAGAGAACGCTCATCTGGAAAGAAGGGTTTTGAACGTGTGTTTCAGATGGGCGGGGTAGTTTCATGACCAGTGCCAACGAAACCAACCGCGCACAGGGACGTGCCGCTAAGGGAAAAGTCTGTTCTGACAGTGTGCCGCCGCTCCGAAAAGACGGCCGTCTGATGGGCGAAGAAAAGACGGCTTTCATCGGGCAGTCCCAGGCCTTTCAGGCGATTGTAGAGACCATCCGTTCCGTAGCAGCGCGGCGATGCTGTATTACCATCACGGGGGAAACGGGGACCGGCAAGGAGATGGTTGCCCGGAAGATTCACGAATTTTCGGACCGCTCGGACAAGGTCTTTATTCCAGTGGACTGCACGACCCTGACCGGACAGCTTTTCGAAAGTCAGTTGTTTGGTCATGTACGCGGCAGTTTTACCGGTGCCGTTGAAAACACGCTCGGCTTTTTCCGCGCCGCCGACGGCGGAACCATTTTTTTGGATGAAATCAGCGAAATTCCCCTCGAACTTCAGGCCAAACTGCTGCGGGTCCTTCAGGAAGGCACCGTCACGCCGCTGGGCTCCACGCAGTCCTACAAGATTGATGTGCGGGTGATTTGTGCAACCAATCGCGATTTGCGGCAGATGGTCGAGAAAAACCAGTTCCGGGCGGACCTGTTTTATCGGCTGAATGTGATTAATCTGCAGATTCCGCCCCTGCGTCAGCGGCCGGAAGACATTCTGCCGTTGGCCAATTATTTTCTGGAGAATCTGAGCCGTTTTTATGGAGAGCCCCTCAAAAAGCTCTCTTCGGAAGCGGAGCATCTGCTGCTTCGCTATCGCTGGCCGGGCAATGTTCGGGAATTGTCCAACGCGATGGAACGGGCCTACGTGCTCAGCCGCGGGATGGTGATTGAGCCGTCTGTCTTGCCGCCGGAGATTTTCATGGGCGGTTTCACCCGTGTGGACTCGCCGCTGCCGACGCTGGATGAGGCCAATCAGCGGCTGGTTCAGGAGGCGCTTCGCATCACCAAAGGACGCAAAATGGAAGCGGCCAGGATTCTCGGCATCGAACGCCGGCGTCTCAATCGGCTCCTCGAAAAGCTGAATATTGAGCCCGCCAAGTTCAAAGACCACTGACGGATAACGTCATTGTAGAGCATATTTGTCTTCTTAATGTTTTTGCTTTTTTCAGGAAAATGGCATTGACAGGGGGGCGATTGCCCTTATAATATCTCGCTTTCTGAGAAATGACGGGAGTAGAATTGATATGAAAAGCTTTTTGGCAAAAAAAGGCCAAGTCGAGCGGAAATGGTGGCTTGTGGATGCGGAAAACAAGGTGCTCGGACGCTTGGCCTCGAAAGTGGCGATGATTCTGATGGGCAAAACCAAGCCCATTTATACTCCTCATGTTGATACAGGGGATTATGTAATCGTCGTGAATGCGGAAAAGATTCGGCTGACCGGACGGAAGCCCCAAACCAAGACGTACACTACGTTTAGTCTCTATCCGGGCGGCCAGAAGATTATTCCGTTTTCGAGGATGATTCAGCGGCATCCGGAGCGGGTGATTCAGAAAGCCGTCCAGCGCATGCTGCCGAAAAATCCTCTCAGTGAGCACATGTTGAAGAAGTTGAAGATTTACAAAGGGCCTCATCACGAGCATGCGGCTCAGAAACCGGTGAAATTAGAATTGTAACAGCGATTCAGGCAGAGCTATGGCTGAAAACGAAACGTACCTGATTGATCCGAAGATTCTGGAGAAAAGTGCCTCGGCGCTGACCTCGACGGCTCCGGCAGCTGCCGCCAAGCGCGATGCCGCAGGGTTTGTATGGGGAACAGGGCGCCGAAAAACATCCGTCGCGCGGGTTCGCCTTAAACCCGGTACCGGAAAGATTGAGGTGAACGGGCGTCCCTTCGAAGAGTATTTTCTGCTCGAGAAGGACCGCGAGTCGGTTCGCTCTCCGCTGGCGGCGGTCAACGGTCTCCAATCGTTTGACGTGATTGTCAACGTCAAAGGCGGCGGGACGACCGGTCAGGCCGATGCCGTCAAGCTCGGAATTGCCCGGGCGCTGAAGGACTATGACCCGTCCCTGCTGAAAGTCCTCCGCGACGGCGATTTCCTGACGCGGGACAGCCGAATGGTGGAAAGAAAGAAGGCCGGAAAGCCCGGTGCCCGCAGGAGTTTCCAGTTCTCCAAGCGTTAACGGCTTTGTTGTTTCGACTTTTCAAAACCGCCGGAGCAGGAATTCGGCGGTTTTTTTATGTTTGTTTCTCTGACGGAAACGACGTACGATACAATTCAGGTTTTGAGTAAAAAGGGAAATGGGGTTTGTATGGTTCGTGTTGCGATTATCGGTGCAAGCGGCTACACAGGGCTGGAAGCCATTGAAATTCTGCTGCGTCATCCTCGAGCGGAACTGACATATTTAACTGCGCTGCCGGAGGAATGCGGGCCGGCGGCGGAAGTTTTCGGACAGCTCCGGGGACGTCTGGATATGCCCATCGAGCCGCTGGATATGAACAAACTGGCGGAAAAGGCCGAGGCGGTTTTGTGCTGTCTGCCGCATAAGGTTTCGATGAGTTTCGTTCCCAAGCTGCTGGCGGCGGGGCTGAAGGTTGTGGATTTCAGCGCCGACTACCGCCTGCGCGATGCGGCCGTGTATGAAAAATATTATGTGCCCCATACGGATAAGGAAAACCTGGCTCACGCCGTGTACGGGCTTCCGGAGATGAATCGAAAGCAGATTCCCTCCGCCCGACTGATTGCCAACCCCGGCTGTTTTCCGACCGGCGCCCTGCTGGCTTTGCTGCCGGTGCTCCGCGAAGGCCTGATTGAGCCCAAGGGAATCATCGTGAATGCCGTCACGGGTGTCTCCGGCGGCGGCAAAAATCCGAGCCCTGTGTTTCATTTTCCGGCGATGAACGAAAACCTGCTGCCGTACGGCGTCGGGACTCATCGCCATATGCCGGAGATGGAGCAGGTGGCTTCGGATGCAGCCGGCAAGCCCGTGGAAATCCTCTTTCAGCCCCATGTCGGACCGTTTGACCGCGGCATTCTTTCCTCGGTTTACGCCGAACCCACAAAGGCCGTCTCGTCTTCCGAGCTGCTTGAACTCTATCGGACTTTTTATCAGAAAGAGCCGTTTGTACAGGTTCTCTCCAAGCCGCCGGCGCTCAAACACGTGGCCAAGAGCAACTACTGCCATCTTTTCCCCACGGTTGTAAAGGGCCGTCTTGTGATTTTCTCGGCTATCGACAACCTGATTAAAGGGGCCTCCGGTCAGGCCATTCAGAATTTGAACTTGCTGTACGGTTTTGAAGAGACCCTCGGACTGAAATAACTTTTATTCCGGGAGTGCCGGATGGATGCAGAACAGGCCATGCGGCGGGCACTGGAGCTGGCGCGGCAGGGACTGGGCCGGGTCGAGCCGAATCCGGCTGTCGGGTGTGTGATTGTCAAAGACGGCCGGCTGATTGGCGAAGGATGGCATCGGGAATTTGGGGGACCGCACGCCGAAATCGAGGCCCTTCGGGATTGCCTGCGGCGGGGAAATGACCCGAAGGGGGCTGCGGTCTATGTGACCCTCGAGCCCTGCTGCTTTACCGGCAAAACCGGCCCCTGTACGAAAGCCCTCATAGAAGCCGGGGTTGCCAAGGTAATTGCCGCGATGGAAGACCCGTTCCCGAAGGTCAGCGGCCGGGGATTCCAAGAACTTCGGCAGGCGGGGATTTTTACGGAGGCGGGGCTGTGCCGAAAAGAGGCCGAATCGCTCAACGCTCCCTATCTGAAACATATCCGAACCGGCCGGCCCTGGGTGATTCTCAAATGGGCCCAAAGTCTCGATGGAAAACTCGCCCGCCGAAATCCGTCCCAATCTGGCCGGTGGATTTCCAACGAAGCGTGCCGACGGCATGTGCATCAGCTCCGCAGAAAAGTGCAGGGGATTTTAACGGGAATTCAAACCGTTCTGCAGGATAATCCCCAACTGACCGTCCGCTTGGATGAGCCGGTTCGAAGACCGCCGGTCCGGATTGTACTGGACAGCCGATTGCGGATTCCGCTGGATTGCCGGCTTTTGAATGTTCAGGAAGCCCCGACGTGGGTGTTCACAACCCGTGCTTCCTTCCAGAGAGAGCCGCAGAAGATCCTTCAGCTTCGGCAGGCAGGGGTGGAGGTCCTCGAGGCCGAGCAGAAAGAGCAGCGGTGTGATTTGGCAGATGTGCTGGAGCAGGCAGGCAAACGGGGGCTTCAGCAGATTCTGGTGGAGGCCGGGCCGACCCTGCTGACGGAGTTTCTCCGGCAAAATCTGGCGGATGAGGTGTATGTTTATGTGGCTTCGCTTCTGCTCGGGCAGGGGGGCACGGCGGATTTGTCGGCGGCGATATCCTCGCTTGGGCCGCTGGAACTTCGACAGCCGACTCTTCAGATTATGGAGGATAATGTTCTGATTTCCGCCCGTTTATCGTCCGGCTGAATCAGACAAAATCTGCCGGGCTTTTTGGCAGTCGAGGGCGATTTGCCGGATAAGCTCTTCCCGCGATTCAAAACGCTGCTGATTGCGCAGCCATTCGACAAAGTCCATCGCTAAATATTTTCGGCTTAGGTCCTCAACATTCGACTCGAGCAGATGGGCTTCCAGCAGAAGAGGGTGGTCGGTCACAAAAGTCTTGGCCCGTCCGATGCTGAAGGCCGCTGGTCTTCGAGCCGGCTGCCGGCAGACCTCTTCCAGAGAATCTCCCACGGCGACAAAGCCGGCATAGACCCCTTCAGAAGGGATAATCTGTTCTGCGGGCTTGAGATTAGCGGTTGGGAAACCAAGGGTTCTGCCGATGCCTCGTCCTGGGATGGTTGTTCCGACAAGACGATACGGGCGTGAGAGAATTTGGGCGGCGTGGGCCGCCTTGCCGTCTTCGAGGAGCCGGCGAACGGTGGAACTGGAACAAATGATGCTGCGCTGGTCCTGATTCAGATGAACGGTGGTATACGGTACCTCGAGCACTTCAAAACCATATTCCTGTCCGAGCTGTCGGAGTATCTGGAGGGTTCCGCTTCGCCCGTAGCCGAACGTGAAATTAGGGCCTTCCACAATGGTGCGCGGGGCCAAAGAAGGTACGAGAAAGCGGCTCACGAAGTCCTTCGGCGACTGATTCAGAAGCGAAAGGGTATCTCGAATCACAATCAGCACGTCCACACCGCACTGCTCCAGCAGAACGGCCTTCAGCGGCAGGGGGGTCAGGACCCCGGGGCTTTTCTCCGGATGCAGTACAGCGGCCGGATGGGGGTCGAACGTTATCACAACCAGCGGAGAAGCGAACCGGTCTGCGGCTTGCCGTGCCGTCCGAAGGATAGCCTGGTGGCCCCGATGAACCCCATCGAAGTTTCCGATTGTCAAAACGGCCCCTTTGGGCGCCAGCTCTTTTATTTCTGCGTCAGAAAGAATTCTCATGCGGTTTACTCGACTTTCATTCAAAGGGTTTGTTGACGGGCATTGTATCGGTTCGAACGGAAGATGACAAGGTGCTGAAATCTCTTGACCCGGAGGGTCTGGTTTGTCATCATTAGAACGGTTTGAAACGGAAAGGTTGACTCGATGCGAAAAGCGATTCAGACGGAGCGGGCCCCGAAAGCACTCGGCCCGTATTCGCAGGCGGTTCAGGTCGGACAAACCCTATACGTATCGGGGCAGCTGGGGATTGACCCGGCTGCCGGACGGCTGGTGGACGGCGGGACCGCCGACCAGGCCCGTCAGGCCCTTCTGAATATTCAGGCAATTGTCACGGCAGCCGGTTTTTCCATGCAGGATGTCGTGCAAGTTCAGATTTTTCTGACGGATATGGCCGATTTTTCCAGTGTCAATGAGGTGTACAAGACCTTTTTCCAGGAACCGTATCCGGCCCGTGCAGCCGTTCAGGCGGCCGGGCTGCCTGCGGGGGCACGCATTGAGATTTTGGCGGTGGCGCAGAAATCCTCCGGCGTTTCCCTGCGGCGTCCGGGCCTTTCCGCCGCTCGCGCCGCTGAGCATCCGTATGCGGAAGAATACCTTTGATTACTGCAGCGCTTTGAGTTTTTCCGTCAGCTGCTCGATGGTGTTCTTTTCCTGGTCCAGCTGCGACTGGAATTTCTGAATAATCGGATCCTGCTCCAGCGTTCCGCACACGGCGGCAAAATCCTCCGACGCAAACCGGTCCGGGTCGTCGATTCCGCAGCCGATCCGCATATCGGGCTCAAATTCTTTTTTGGCATCTTCCGTTTGGGCCAGGACAATCTGACGGGATGCATTCCCCGTGTTTTCGAGAATGGACAGGAGGTCTTCAATCGTCCACTGGCGGACGGGTTTGCCTAATTCTGATTCGAGGCATTCCTTGACCCAGGCCCATTCATATTCGGCGAAGTTTTTAAAGAGAGACTGAAGACGCACTTCGACGGCGTGGATGGTATCGATGCGTTCGTTTTCGATATCGAGCAGGAGTGTTTCGAGTACAGCCGAGGGTACAATCAGGCCGCCGCAGTCCACCCAGTCCCCTTCGCCCAGATTGACTGAGCCGGTCAATTTATCACGGAGGTCAATCAGGGAAATAAATTTTTGTGAAGACAGACGGCGAATGAGTACGCGTCCGAGATACTGTTGAAGGGCCCATTGATAGAGTTCAAGCCCCCGCTGAGGCAGACAAATTTTCAGATTCTGATAAGAGACAGACTCGGACCCGGAAGGATTCTGTGCAAGCAGTTTGGAAAGGAGCTGAATTCCTCGTTTGAGCTTGCGGGCGATGTACGGAGTCATCACATCGCTGATGACCGCATCGAGTTTGGTTGGGGCCTTGCGTATATCCCGCTGACGCCATTTCATCTGGTCACGGATAAGCCCGATGTTTGCCAGATTCTGTCCCGGATACAGCACACTGCCGCCCGGATGCTCAATGATGTAAGAGAAAGGCAGGTCGGAGGTGTCGAAGTGTTCATTGTGCCGTCCGAGCACGATGGAAAAGGCGCCGATTCGGGCCGGCCAGGCGAGGAAAGCCCCGGAACCGGTTTTTACGCCGCGTTCGAAGATGCCCTGCTGATTGGGGCCGAGCCGGTACATATGGTTGGCCTGGTTGGTGCCGCTGCCGGCATTGAAGAAACTGCACAAACCTGCGATGAGCAGGGTGGATTTATGCTGGCTGACCGTAAATGGACCGGCGAACAGCGAGTAGGCCTGGCCCTGTCCCATTGAGCAGTTGGCAAAAAACACCGAATCCTGCGCCGTAAACGAACGGGACAGTTCTGTGCCCTGACCGATAAAGCATCGCCGCAGAATCACGAAGTTCCGCACGCGGCTGCCCTCACAGAGAATAAAATCGTTCGCAATCACACCCGGCCCGACATAAGTCGGGTCCGACGGGTCGCTTCGGATGGTGCCGTTTTCCAGCAGAACCGCCCCCTCTATCCGGGCTGACGGTCCCACGCAGACATCGTGAAGGACTCCGCAGTGAAGAATCCGGGCATTTTTGCGAATCCACCCAAAGGGAGTTTTTGTTTCCTCAATCGCATCTTCGATGAGATGTTTTAATCGCTCAATGAGCAGGGGACGATGCCGGTAAAAGGCCAGAAGATAGGCCAGCTGGCTGCTGAGCCGCTCAAAGAGCGGGATGGCGCGTCGGCCGTTTTCGTTTACCACACAGGCCGGCGTGCCGTTGCCGAAGGTGCTTTGTCCGCTGCACTGAAGACAGGCGACATCTTCTATCCAGACGTCGTCTTCAATCACGTAGTTGGCCAGAATATCCCGAACCCCGCTGATGCGGACGTTGCTACCGATAGTTACGTTGTAAAGACTCACATGGTAGAGTCCGACGGGGCGGGCAATGCCGGTATCCTCCTTCGAGACCGCTTCGAACGCCCCCAGACGTACAGGGCCGGAAAAGTGAACATGATGAACAAAAGCAGGATGAAATCCGTCCAGAACCTCCACTTGGCTCCAGTTCAGGGCTGTGCAGCCCTGAGCGGTGAGGACCTCAATTTCTTTCTCCTGCAGGGGTCTGTATGGACTCGGCTGGTTCATAAATTTATCCCATCTTAAACAGTTGCCTTTTTGTTCCTGTCGGGCAGGATTGTAGCGGCTGTTTTGCCGGCTGGCAAACGAAAAAGACCAAATGCCTCCGGACAGCCGCCGGCGCTCAGCGGAAAAACTCAGTGAAGGAAACAGCCCCGGCGGCAGCCCGGGGAGAGGAGATGGGGTTTTCATTCTCTTTTCCCCGCCCTGGCGGGCGGGGCTATTCGATGCTGCCCGCCTTTCTCCTTCGCTGAAGCTTCGGAGAACAAGTCGCGGCAATGACGGGGGTCTGCGCGGCAATGACGGAGGCCTTCATGGGAATGGGGGATACGAGGGGATAACGTGGAAAATAGCCCCGGGCGATAAGCCCGGGGAAGATGGGGATAGGGTTTTCATTCTCTTTTTCCCCGCCCTTGCGGGCGGGGCTGTTTTTTACCGTCCGGCCTTCCTCCCCTTTGCTTTTTTTTAATCTGTGTAATCTGTGAAATCTGTGGTTATAAACTTGTTGTGAAATCTGTGGTTTCCCTTCCATTCTTCAGGAGCGATTTAAATTGTCGGCAGGCGGCCAGCGGGTCGGGTGCGGCGCAGACGGCGGACGAGAGGGCGACGGCGCGGACGCCGATTTGCAGCAGGCCGGGCAGGTTGTCGAGCGTGATGCCGCCGATGGCGACGTGGGCGACGGAGGTATCCTTCAGGATGGCTAGGGCTCGGCGGATATAGTCCGGCCCGGCGGGGGTCAGCTGGGGCTTGGTGGGGCTGGGAAAGCAGGGGCCGATGCCGACATAGTCAGCGCCGGCGTCAACGGCTTGGCGAACCTCCTCTTCGCTGTGGGCGGTCAGGCCGATGAGAGCGGGTTTGAGGAAGAGCTTGCGGGCCTGAGGGGCCGGCAGGTCCTCGATGCCCAGATGGACGCCATCGGCCTCTGCGGCGGCGGCGATGTCCGCACGGTCATTGATGATGCTGATGCAGCCGTGTGAGCGGCAGAGAGCGGCAAATTGTTCGGCCAGTCGAAAGAGCCGCGCGTCGGGGATGTCTTCGGCGCGAAGCTGAAGGGCGTCGACCCCGCCCTGCAGGCACAGCTCGGCCAATTCGAGCGTGCGGCTGTCGGGCAGGTCTTTGCGGGCCGGGATAAGCACATACAGCCGCACGTCGCGGAATCGCACCGCAGGCAGACGTCCGAGAACATCTTTTTCGAGCGTATAGACGTCAAATCGGATTTGTTCGAGCGGGCCGGCGATATCCGGACAGGCCAGCTGCGCCGTTTCAGTCAGGACCCGCAGGGCTTCCGAGGCACGTTTGGCGGCGGCCAGAAAGACATCGGTGAACGTGCGGCGCTGCTGGGGGGATTCGATTTGCAGGGTCCGGCCGACATCGTTTTGGCTGTCGCGCTGGGCGAGCAGTTTTTCGGTATCCAGCCGGGCGATTTGTGCGCAGAGGTGGTGTCGCATCTGTTTGGCTCGGGCGGACAGGGCCGAATCGTCCAGCACAAACCGGCAGAACTCCTCCATCGTGCGGAGGGCCTCCCTCGCACGATTGAAATCGGCGTCGATGATTCGATAGATTCGTCGCTCCATAGGAATTGTGATTATACGCAGTCGAAAAACGCGGATAAAGCGGAAATTTCAACCCGTTCAGGAGGACAGGAGGTGTTCGAAGAGGATTTTGAGGCCGATGCCGATGAGAATCAGACCGCCGGCCAGCTCGATTTGTGTTTCAAAGAAGCGTCCGATGCGTTTGCCGATTTCCCAGCCGAGCAGGGAAATGACGAAGGTAATCAGGCCGATCAGCAGGACGGCGGAGAAAATGTGTTCCGTCACCAGTGAGAGCGTCAGTCCCACGGCGAGGGCATCGATGCTCGTGGCGACGCTCAAAGCCAGCAGGACGATAAGATTGGACGGGTCGGACGGGGTTCTTTCTGCTTTTTCGATTTTGAGGGATTCAATCGCCATTTTTCCGCCGATGAAGGTCAGCAGGCCGAAGGCCAGCCAGTGATCGAAGGGCTGAATGTGGGTCTGGAGTCCTTTGCCCGCCGCCCAGCCCAGCAGCGGCATCAGGGACTGAAAGGCCCCGAAGAAAACGGCCATCCGGATGCCGTGGCGGATATGCAGGTGGCGAAAGACCGAGCCGCTGACAATCGAAACGGCAAAAGCATCCATTGCCAGGGCGACGGCAATGGCGGCAATCGTAAAAAATTCACAGCAGTTCACGGGACAGACTTCCTTTGAAGGGGTTCGAATGTTTTTATCGCCGGATTTGAATTCTCGGGGACGATGTCAAAGACGGTGATTTCCGGCGGGGCTAAAAAGCGGATGCGCGGTGCCCAGCCGCCGGTCATTCCAATCCCGCGATTTATATAGATAGAGAAACGACCTTTGCGGTACAGACCGGCTTCGTAAGTTTTCCCGTGGATGGACTGGGTCACGAGAGCCCCCCAGAGCGGCAGGGCAATTTGTCCGCCGTGGGTATGGCCGCACAGGTACAAATCGACCGGTGTTTTCTCCAGATAGTCCACCAGGTCGGTGTTGTGGAAGAGCAGGATGTTAAACAGGTCGGGCCGAAGATGCCGAAGGGCCTCCCAGCTGCGGCGGCCTTCGGCGTGGTCGATTCCGCACAGACCGAAGGATTGGCCGTCTTTTTCGAGAATCCGCACATCCATCGACAGCTCGACGAAACCGGTGTTTTCAAACAGCGGGACTTGCGGGAAGAGCCGGTTGTCCACATTGCCGCGGACGGCGAACTTGCCCAGCGGGGCCTGAATGGCCGAAAGCGTTTGCTGCAGCAGCGGCAGGGCCCGGATGTCATTGAGGGCATCGCCGGTAAAAACCACCACGTCGGGGTTGAGTCGGTTGACTGCCTCCGGCAGCTGGGGCTCCAGCCGCGGTTTGCGGTCGCAGTGCAGGTCGGAAATCTGCACGATGCGGATGGAGGTGCCGTGCAGCTTCGAGGTCGGAATGGTGATGAAGGTGGTTTGGAGCCGGTAGGGCTCGATAAAGAATCCCCACAGGATGCACAGCAGGCCGATGAGGGTCAAAAGGTGCAGGAAGATGATGCGGCGGCGGGTGAGAAATCGAGGCGGGCTCAGACGGCGAAGCCGACAGGTCAGAAGGAGGATTTCCAGACCGAAGATGCAGACGGCGGCGGAAATAAACAGAAAGGCCGGAATTTTGCAGACAAGGAAGTATTTGAACGTCATGGCTGGGTTTCTCTCAGGCAAAGTCCGGAAAGGTCCTCCGGGACCGGTTGGTTGGGATTTAAAACGAGAAAGTCCTCCGGATTCCACGGGCCGTTCAGGAGCCGGCAGAGCCAGTCGGGGCTGCCTTGGATTTCGGTATAGTTCCAGCCCAGATAGGCGGCACAATCCTGAACCATTCGGCGGTCTTGGGGGCTGTCCGGCAGGTTCCAGCTGATATAGACGGCCTGTTTGTATTTTTTTCGCCAGGCCGTTTCGGTTTGGAGGAGGTAGTCGGCGTTGTCCGGTCCGTAGAGGGCGGTGTATTCTTCCAGCCGACGGCGGTCGTTCTGGGCGGAGGGGACAGGGGCCTCCCGAAGCCAGCCGGCACTGAAAAAGTAAGAGCCGGGGTATTCCCGGACATATTGTTCGTGGGTCTCTCGCGAGCCGAAGAGCAGGCTGATGCAGTCGTGGGCGCGGGGGATAACCAGGGTCCGACGACAGTGAAGGCCGCGAAGGGCCCCGCCGCACAGGCCGTAGGCCAGCAGGACCGCATCCGCATCCGGAACGGTGTCCAGTTTTTTCTGGAGTTGGGTCCGCAGCTCCTCCGGAGTGTTGTGGAGCCCCTGCTGCATCCAATCGACCGTCAGCGAGTTTTGAGACGGCTGTTTGGTCAGGCAAAACTCGATTTCAGGTTTCAGGGCTTTACAGGCAATTGCGTAATAATGAGCCATAAGACGCGTTATTGTAAAAGAAAAGGAATTTTTGAAAAGGGCTAATTGAGGGCAGAAAAAAACCGCCTGCGGAGAAGGAGGACCAGGCCGGGGAGGCCTGGCAGGGCTAACCGCAGGCGGCAGAAGGAGCATTTGAATACACTTATTATGGCATAATCGTTTGTAATTGTCAAGAGAGGGAAATAAAAGAAGGAAAAACAAACAAGACATACTCTGTCTGTTAGGTAAAATAAGAAGCTCTTGTTCGGAAATAAAAAGGTTTTTAGGAAACAAATCCGGACTGGAAATCATAGAGCGGATATAGTATGTTTCAAAAGCAGCCGTCTTGCAGGTGAGATATGGCGGAACAGAAAAAAGATAAGAAACCGATTCGAATCTTGGGGATTTCGGCGTTTTACCATGACAGTGCGGCGGCGCTGGTGGTGGACGGACGCATTGCGGCTGCTGCGCAGGAGGAGCGCTTCACGCGGAAAAAGCACGACCACAACTTTCCGATAAATGCAGTCCATTATTGCCTGAAAGAAGAAGGTATTGACGCCTCGCAGCTGGATTATGTGGTTTTTTATGAGAAGCCGCTGGTTCGGTTCGAGCGGATTTTGGAGACCTATATTGCCTATGCCCCGCGTGGATTTAAGCAGTTTTTGATGAGCATTCCTCTGTGGCTGAAGCAGAAACTGCATCTGCCGCGGGAGATGGACCGAGCCCTGAACTTCCAATACAAGGGCCGGTATCTTTTCTGCGAGCATCACGAATCGCATGCGGCCAGTGCGTTTTTCCCCTCGCCGTTCGAGGAGGCGGTGATTTTGACGATGGACGGTGTAGGGGAGTGGGCGACGGCGAGCATCGGTGCCGGACGCGGCAATCAGATTGAGATGTTGTATGAGCTGCGGTTTCCGCACTCGCTGGGGTTGCTGTATTCGGCCTTTACCTATTTTACCGGTTTTCGGGTTAATTCGGGGGAATACAAGTTGATGGGGCTGGCGCCGTATGGCAGGCCGATTTATTATGACAAAATCATGTCCGAAATGCTGGATTTGAAGGAGGACGGTTCGTTCCGGCTGAATCTGGATTATTTTGCCTATTGTTATTCGGATGTGATGGTCAGCCCGAAATTTGAGGAGATGTTCGGCGGGCCGCGACGCAAGCCGGAAACGCAGATTACCCAGCGGGAGATGGATATTGCGGCCTCAATTCAAAAGGTGACGGAAGAGATTATGCTGCGGATGAGCCGGTATGCACACCGGCAGACGGGAATGAAGAATCTGGTGCTGGCCGGCGGGGTGGCGCTGAATTGTGTGGGCAACGGGCGGATTTTGCGGGAGGGGCCGTTTGAGCATATCTGGATTCAGCCGGCGGCGGGAGATGCAGGCGGGGCGCTGGGGGCGGCGCTGTTTGTATGGCATCAATTGCTGGAAAATCCGCGAAAGCCCGTCCCGCAGGATATGCAGAACGGCTCGCTTCTGGGGCCGGCCTTTACAACGGAGGAAATCAAGGCCTATCTGGATTCGCAGGGGGCGGTTTACGAAGTTTACGAAAAGGAATCGGATTTGCTGGAGGTGGTTTCGGATGCCCTGATTGACCAGAAAGTGGTCGGCTGGTTTCAGGGGCGGATGGAGTTCGGGCCGCGGGCACTGGGCTCGCGAAGCATCCTGGGCGATGCCCGGAATGAGCAGATGCAGTCAAAGATGAATCTGAAGATTAAATTCCGCGAATCCTTCCGGCCGTTTGCCCCCAGTGTCCTGGCGGAGCGGGCGTCGGAGTATTTCGGGCTGGGCGACGGGTGCAGCAGTCCGTATATGCTGCTGGTAGCACCGGTGCGGGAGGAAAAGCGGATTGCGGCGGAAAAGACGGATGGGCTGTTTGGGCTGGATTTGCTGAAGGTGCGCCGCAGCTGTGTCCCGGGGATTACCCATGTGGATTATTCGGCCCGCATTCAAACGGTGGATGCCGAGCGGCACGGACGGTATTATCGGCTGCTGAAGCGGTTTGAGGAAAAAACGGGCTGCCCGCTGGTGATTAATACGAGCTTCAATGTGCGGGGTGAGCCGATTGTCTGTACGCCGGAGAATGCGTACCGGTGTTTTATGGCAACGAATATGGATATGCTGGTGATGGAAAATGTGGTGCTGCGAAAGGAACGGCAGCCGCAGGCCAAGTCCTACGAGGTCGATGAATATCTGGCAAAGTTTGCTTTGGATTGAGCGGAAGGATACGCGGCAATGGCGATGATGGAATTCAACTGGAAGCCGTCGGACAAGACGCTGCGGCAGTTCGGCTTCGGGTGTCTGGTGATGCTGCCGGTGCTCGGATATCTGCTGCATTGGCGGTTTGGACTGCCTGCGAAGGCGGCCTGGGGAATGGCAGCAGCGGGGGTGCTGCTGTTTGCAGCCGGGTTGAGTGTGCCCAAAGCGGTTTGGCCGTTTTATGTCCTGCTGACGGCGGTCGGCTTTCCAATCGGCTGGCTGATCAGTCATACGGTGATGATTCTGTTTTATTTCGGGATTCTGACCCCGATTGGGCTGGTGTTTCGGCTGATGGGACGGGATGTGCTGCACCGCCGATGGGACAAACAGGCCGAGACATACTGGGTGCGGTGTACGCATTCGGTTTCAGCCCGCCGCTATTTTCGCCAGTTTTAACAGGACGATTTCGGAAGGTATTTTATGACAGAGTCCAGCGGTTCGTCGGTACGCAGAGAGTTTGAGGAGCAGGCTCGGCAGGGCCGAACCACGCTTTTGGCGGAGTTTCTTGATTTTCTCAAGCACAACAAAAAATGGTGGCTTCTGCCGATTCTGCTGATGCTGCTTCTGTTGGGGCTGATTGTTCTGCTGAGCGGCACGGCCGTGGCGCCGTTTTTGTATCCGCTCTTTTAGGAGGCGGAGGCAGGATGAACAAGCCGACCCTGTCGAGATTCTTTTGGACGGCGGTGATTGCGGGGGGACTGGCGGTTCTGTATTTAAAGCCGGTGCCGCTGGCCTACTGGGTGGCACAGCATCGGGAGGTTCTGCTGGGCTGCTACAGTGTGGGGCAGGTGACGGCGCAGCTGATTTTGACACCTGTCTGTCTTTGGCTGCTGTGGGGGATTTGGATGAGCAAAGCCAAGGACTCAACCCAGCGTCGGCAGGATGCTTTTAAGACAATTACCGTTGTTCTTTCCATTCTTCTCTGTGTGGTATTTGCGGATGTTCTGCTGCGGATTGTGCAGCGAAGTTCGTATCAGAAGCTCGGGGCCAGCTATCATCGTCCGCCGCACCAGCGGATTGAGGGGGTGTTCGAGGATGAGCCGGTCTCGGCCTTTACCTATCCGAATGCCCCGAGCGGCTATCCTCCCGTGCGCTATGTGTTCTCCACAGACGTTCGAGGGTTCCGCAATCCCGCTTCGATAGACAAGGCGGATGTAGTGGTGCTGGGCGATTCGTTTGCAGAAGGGTCGAGTGTCTCGGATGAGCAGGCCTGGCCGGTGCTGCTGGGGAAAGCGACGGGCAAAACGGTGTATAATCTGGGGATGTCCGGCACGAGTGCGGCGGGGTATCTGGAGGTTCTCGAACGGTTCGGACTGGGGCTGAAACCCCGGTGGGTGCTGTGTCTTTTGTACGAGGGCAATGATTTTCGGGACAGCAATTTCCAGCGGGACGAAAGGCCCGGGCGGGTCTCTTTGGGGGATGTGATTTTCAAGGGCTCGCCGCTGCGCCGGCGGATTCAGACGTTTTTGATTCGGACACTGGGGCCGGTGGGGAGCCGGCGGTTTTGGGATGCACCGGAAAAGCTCAATCAGCCCTCTCACCCGATGTATCCGGTGGCGTGGCTGCCGCTGGAAGTGCCGGCCGGTTCCGGGCATTTTTATTCGTTTGAACTCAAGCGGGTGCTGGACCATTGGGTGCGTCCGGAGCAGTTTGAGCGGTCGTCTGCATTTGAGCACACGCGAACGGCTCTGCGGCGAATGAAGGAACTCTGTTCCGCTCAGGGAGCGGAATTGGTGGTGGTGTACGCGCCGGATAAGCCGCACGTGCTTTTGCAGAGTGTCAGGGAGCGGCTTTGTGCAGAACAGGTGCGGGCGTTTTTGGCCCTGAAGCGCAAAAACCTGCCGCCGGCGGAAACCCTGCTGGAGGAGCTTGTCCCCTCGATGGATGTCTTTGAACAGGTGGTGAAGGGGTTCTGTCAAAGCGAGGGGATTCGGTTTGTGAGCTTGACGGAGATTTTGCGGCAGAAGATTGAAGAAGGGGTCTGGGCGTATTACACCTATGACCAGCACTGGAGTCCAGACGGGCATCGGATTGCGGCGGACTATCTGGCGGAAACAGTATTTGGTGTGAGGAAGGCGGAGTGAATCGGAGAGATTTTCTTCGGCAGGCCCTGTCGGCGGCGGCTTGCGGAGGAGCGATGGGGTTGGCCGGCTGTGCTGAACGGAAACGCGGGCCGGAACGTTTCCCCATCCAGCGGCCGAATATTCTGTTCATTCTGGCGGATGACCTCGGATACGGGGATTTGGGGTGCTACGGTCAGCGGCGGATTCAGACGCCGAATCTGGACCGGATGGCGCAGGAAGGGCTTCGTTTTACACAGCATTATGCGGGCAGTGCGGTTTGTGCGCCGTCGCGATGCAGTCTTTTGACGGGGTTTCACACGGGACATGCGCGGATACGCGGCAACGACCGAAGGCCGCTGCTGCCGGAGGATGTGACGATTGCCGAGCGGCTGCGGGAGGCGGGTTATACAACGGGAGTCATCGGCAAATGGGGGCTCGGGGAGGCCGGTTCGACCGGAATCCCGACTCGACAAGGCTTTGACTATTTCTTCGGCTATTTGAATCAGCAGCATGCCCACAATTATTATCCGGAGTTTTTGTGGCGGAACGAAGAGAAGGTGCCGCTGCCGAATGTCGTCGAGCGGCCGGCCGGAAGACCGAATCACCCGGGCGGGGTTTCGACGAATCGGGCGGTTTATTCGCATGATTTGTTTATGGAGGAGGCGGAGCGTTTTGTCCGGCAGAATGCCTCCCGGCCTTTTTTCCTGTATCTGGCCTTAACGATTCCGCATGCGAACAATGAAGCGGGGGTCAAGGGGATGGAAGTGCCGGACTGGGGGCCTTATGCACAGGAAGATTGGCCCGAGCCGCAAAAGGGATATGCGGCGATGATTACGCGGATGGATGAGGGAATCGGCCGGCTGCTGGCGGTGCTGAAGGAGTTGGGGATTGATGAACGGACGATTGTGTTCTTTTCGAGCGACAACGGGCCGCATCAGGAGGGCGGAGCCGACCCGCGGTTTTTCCAAAGCAGCGGGCCGCTGCGGGGATTTAAGCGGGATTTGTATGAAGGGGGCATTCGGGTGCCGATGCTCGTCCGCTGGCCGGGGGTGATTCGCCCGGGCGGGCGCACGGAGCATGTGAGTGCGTTTTGGGATTTTTACCCGACCTGTCTGGAGCTGGCGGGATTAGAAGCGGAGGAGGGACTGGACGGCATCTCGTTTCTGCCGGTCCTGCTGGGCCAGGAGAACCGGCAGAAAGAACATCCTTATCTGTATTGGGAACTGCATGAGGCGGGCGGCATTCAGGCGATTCGGATGGGCCGATGGAAGGCCATTCGGCGGAATCTGGCGAGTGAATCGAATCCGCCGATTGAACTGTATGATTTGAAACTGGACCCGATGGAAAGCCGCGATGTATCCCGAGACTATCTGCCTATAGCGAAAAAGATGCAGCAGCTTTTTCAAACGGCCAGAACCGAATCGCCGGATTATCGGTTCGGTGCGGAACGGACGGCGGCTGAGTCGGATTGAGTGTCGGGAGAGTTTGTCCGGTGCTGCCGGCTGCCTGGACCGGTGCCGATGGTGCGTCCGATAGAGCGGATGCGTTCGGCCAGACAGGACTGACATGCCTGAGCAGTTTCGTTGATGCAGGCCTTGCCCGGGTAGATTTCATAGAGCTGCCGATAATGCGGCGGGGTGCAGTTGGGCATGACAATATTGGCGCCGCGCTGAAGCCCCAGCTCGCGTCCGCTTTCCCGATTGATCGTCGCCAGTGCGGTTGTGCTGGGGATATTGGCTTCGGGGCAGACAAGTCGAGTCAAAGCGATTACTTTGTAGGTCATCTCTTCGGTGTTCGGTACCTGTTCAGCAGGGCTGACGGAGGGCTTGAGTCGGCCTTGCCCCAGCGGGGTGTGGGGGTGCGGGATATAGGGGCCCACGCCGATCATGTCGAGGTCCAGCTGCCGAAATAAATCGATATCCTCAGCCAGCCGGCGGTAGGTTTGGCCGGGGATGCCGACCATTACCCCGCTGCCGACTTCATAGCCCAGTGAACGCAGCTGCCGAAGGATATCGATGCGGGAAAGCATCTGTCCGGGAACCGGCGGATGGATGAGCCGAAAGAGCTCCGGGTCGGAGGTTTCAAACCGCAGAAGGTAGCGGTCGGCGCCGGCCTGCCGCCAGAGACGCAATTCATTCAGGGAACGTTCGCCCAGACTGAGGGTGACGGCCAGCGGGGTTGTTTGTTTGATGATGCGGATGATGTCCGCCAGCCAGGCGGCCTCGATGCCGTCGTCCTCGCCGGCCTGCAGGACGACAGTCCCGTAGCCGAAGGCGGCGATTTGCCGGGCGGCCTCGAGGATTTCCTCTGCGGTCATCCGGTAGCGGGGTAAAGAAGGATTGTGTCGGGACAGGCCGCAGTAAGCGCAGGCGCGGCGGCAGTAATTGGAGATTTCGAGAAGACCGCGAAGGTGGACGGCGTCGCCGACTGTTTCTCGGCGGACCCGGTCGGCGGCCTGCCAGAGTTTTTCGAGTGCTGCCGGGTCGGTTTGGCGGAGCCAGAATTCGATTTCAGATTTTGTCAGTTCCGCTTTCATTTTCTTTTGGAACGTTGTTCTGGAGGAGTCTGTTGGTCAGCCGCTGGGCGAGCGGTGCACATAGAAAAGCAGTTGGGTAGGCGGCGGCAAAACCGATGCAGAAGGCCCGCATCCAGCGCAGCAGAAAGCCGGGACCAGTGCCGGTGTTGACCAGCGTCATCACGGCGGACATCACGGCGGCCATCAGAAGCGACATAAAAAAGCCGTTCAGGAGCCGCCGCAGGAGGGCATTGTTTCTCTGTGCAGACATTTCTTCCGGTGTTCCTGAATCGTTTTTCGATAAAGAGCCAGCGTTTCCGGAAACGGTTCGAGGGCGCGTTCGAAGAGGCCGAGGGTGTAGGCAATGACCAGCCCGTAATTGGTGATGGGCACACCCGCCTGCTGACAGCGGAGGATGCGGGTGAGCATTTCTCTTCGATTCCACATACAGGCGCCGCAGTGGATAACGAGTTTGTAAGGCGAAAGGTCTTCCGGAAAGTCGTGGCCCTGAACGGTGGTAAACTGCAGCGGCCCGCCGACTCGACGGGTGAGCCATTTGGGGATTTTCACGCGTCCGATGTCGTCGCCGATTGGATGATGCGTGCAGGATTCGGCGATAAGGATGCGGTCGTTCGGGCAAAGAGTATCGACGGCTAATGCGCCGAGCATCTGGGTGGTCAGGTCTCCTTTCAGTCGGGAATAAAGGACGGAAAAGCCGGTCATTTTAACGCCGGCAGGCACGATTTCGGCGACTTTGGCGAAGGCCTGAGAATCCGTGACGACCAGGGCCGGCGGAGTGTTCAGTTTTTCGAGGGCCTCCGACAAAGTGTGTTCCGTCGTGACAATGCACATCGCACTGTGATCGAGCAGGTCGCGAATGGTCTGGACCTGCGGGAGGATGAGCCGGCCTTTGGGGGCCTCTTTGTCAATCGGCACAACCAGCACGGCCAGGCCGCCCTCCCCGACAAGGTCGGCGGCAATCACGGGCTGATTGATAAAGTCGGCGGGGACGGTGCGGATAAGGACTTCCCGAAGCGGCTCAATGCCCAAGCCGGATGCGGCGGCCGTTTGGACGAACGGAATGGAACGGTGCTGCAGCTGCTCGAGAATCGATGGGGCGGGCTCGGTCAGGTCTGTTTTGTTGAAGACGGCAATCAGCGGAATCTTCCGGGCGGACAGTTCCCGGGCAATCTGCTCTTCGAATTCGCCCCAGATGCCGTCCGTGACAAGCAGGCCGATGTCCGTTCGGTCGAAGACCTGACGGGTTTTTCCAATACGCATTTGCCCCAGCGCCCCGACATCATCAATGCCGGCCGTGTCGATAAAGAGGACGGGCCCCAGCGGCAGCAGCTCCATCGGTTTTTCGACGGGGTCGGTGGTGGTGCCCGCCTGGTCGGAGACAATGGAGACCTGCTGTCGGGTCAGGGCGTTCAGCAGACTGGATTTGCCGACATTGCGTCTGCCGAAGATACCGATATGAAGTCGAAATCCTTTGGGGGCTGCCTGTGTCATCGGTTGTTCCTTTCAACAATACACATCGTGCTGACCGGCGCGGACTTTTTGGAGCATCGCTTCGGTGCGCCGGCGTGTGAGCGGCTCCATTTGCCGAAGGGCCTGCTCGATGAGGACCAGTCCGGCTTCTTTGGTCTGCGGGGAGGCGTAATCGATAAGGTATTCCAGAAACGTGGACAGGGCGTTGGGGTCGCAGTGCTGCTTAATCAGGCCGGGCTTGGCCAAATCCATAAAATCCTGTCCGGTGCGTCCGAGCCGATAGCAGCCGGTGCAGAAGGATGGGATATAGCCGAGCCGGGTGATGTCGCAGATGACTTCGTCCAGCGGGCGGTGGTCGCCGAGCGAGAACTGGGCTTCTTCGAGGACGTCTTTGCCTTCGGCATAGCCGCCCGGATTGGTGCGGCTGCCGGCGGAGATTTGGGAAACGCCCAGAGCGAAGGTTTCGCGCCGCATATTGGGGGTCTCGCGGGTGGACATAATAATGCCCGTGTAGGGGACGGCCAGGCGGAGGATGGCGACGATTTTGCGAAAATCGATGTCGCTGACGGGCTGCGGCGGATGAGTGGACATATCGGAGCCGGCGGCCGGTTCGAGCCGGGGGACACTGATGGTATGAGGGCCGACGCCGAACCGCTCTTCCAGATGGCGGATATGCTGCATTAGGGCGAGGATTTCGAAACGCCAGTCAAAGAGGCCGAAAAGCACCCCGATGCCGACATCATCTATGCCGGCCTCCATCGCCCGGTCCATCGCGGTAACCCGCCAGTTGTAATCCGTTTTTTTGCCGCCCTGATGGACCTTCTGATAGGTCTGGCGGTGGTAGGTTTCCTGAAAGAGCTGGTATGTCCCGATTCGGGCGGCTTTTAACTGGCGAAACTCATCGGTGGTAAGCGGGGCAATATTGACATTGACGCGGCGGATTTCGCCGGTTGGGGTTTTTACAGAATAGATGGTTTCGATGGATTTGAGAATATAAGAAAACCCTTCTTTTGGATAGGATTCACCGGCTACAAGGAGGATTCGTTTATGCCCCTGATTGACGAGGATTTCAACTTCTCGGCGGATT
Source organism: Anaerohalosphaeraceae bacterium (assembly GCA_037479115.1). NCBI lineage: Bacteria > Pseudomonadati > Planctomycetota > Phycisphaerae > Sedimentisphaerales > Anaerohalosphaeraceae > Anaerohalosphaeraceae bacterium. The sequence continues at coordinate 84,189 of JBBFLK010000003.1, forward strand.
TCGTCCTGATTGAGGGCACGGCGTTTGACTTCTTTGTTTCGGGCTCGGAAGGCGCAGTAGAGGCACTCATTCGAGCAGAGGTTGGAGATATACAGGGGGGCAAAGAGGACCAGCCGCCTGCCGTAGATAGTTTCTTTGACATATCTGGCCGTGTCGAACAGTTCCCCGAGGAGTTCAGGGTCACTGATAGAAGCCAAAACGGCGATTTCCTCCGGTTCCAAGCCGTGCAGCTCTTTGGCTTTGGACAGAATGTCGCGGACACAGGATGCATCTTTGGCTGAGGCAGACGAAAGGATTTCTGCAATCTGCTGTTCGTTTATAAACGGGTCGACTGTTTGTTCAGCTTTCATGGTTAATGTGCCTCAAAGAAAAAAACTTTTTAATTTTCTACAACAATTTTAATGAACGTGTTCTGTATTTGCAACAAAAAAGAACATAATTACTTCCAAAGAGGTTTTTGGTGATGTGGTATTGTGAAATAATGTTATATATAATACAATATATTCTGTCTATTATATTCATTTATGTTTTCCTTGTCCTGTGTATTTTACCGGTTATAATGCGTCTGCGAGAGAAAAATTGTTTTCAAAGGAAAGGGCCTATGAGAAAGAGTGTTTTTTGGATTGGAGCATTTCTTGGAGTGCTTTGGATTGTCGGCTGCAATGAAAAGGACAAGGTAAAAACAGACCCTGCGGTAGAGGAGTTGGTGCGGGAGGTTGCCCCCGCCAAGGAGCCGGCGGCTGAGCCGTCCGCAGCGGAACCGGTTATGGAGGCGGCGGTTCAAGAGAAGAAGGACATTCAGCCGGCTTATCCCAAGGTGAAGATGACAACGTCGATGGGGGTCATTGTGCTGGAGCTGTATCCGGACAAGGCGCCGGTGACGGTAGAAAACTTTCTCAAATATGTGGATGACGGCTTTTACAACGGGACGATCTTTCATCGGGTGATTCGGCGGTTTATGATTCAGGGCGGCGGGTTTACGGCTCAGATGGTCCAGAAGCCGACCCGCAGTCCGATTGTCAATGAGTGCGGACCGCAGCTGCGGAACCTGCGGGGGACGATTGCGATGGCTCGAACCAGCCAGCCGAACAGTGCAACCAGCCAGTTTTTTATCAACCAGGTCGATAATCCGTTTCTGGATTTTGACGGGCCGAACAAGCCCGGTTATGCCGTGTTCGGCCGGGTGATTGACGGAATGGATGTGGTGGACCGGATTGCGACGGTGGCGACCACCCGCCTGCCGAACGGAATGGCGGATGTGCCGGTCGAGCCGGTGGTGATCGAGCGTGTGGAACGAGTGCGGTAGCGAACGGAGCGGATATGAAGCAGGTTTTGATGAAGACGACGCTGGGGGATATAAAGCTGGAGCTGGATGAGGAGGCGGCACCGATTACAACGGCCAACTTTCTGGAGTATGTTCAGAACGGCCATTACGACGGGACGATTTTTCATCGGGTTATCAAGGATTTTATGATTCAGGGGGGCGGGCTGACGAAAGACATGCGGCCCAAGCCGACCTATGAGCCGATTGTCAATGAGGCGTCCAACGGGCTCAAGAACAAGCGCGGGACGATTGCGATGGCGCGGACGTCGGAGCCGGACAGTGCGACCTGCCAGTTTTTTATCAATCATCGGGACAATGACTTTCTGAATTACCGGGGACCGCAGCCGGACCGAATCGGCTATGCCGTTTTCGGAAAAGTAATTGAGGGGATGGAGGTGGTGGACCGGATTGCTTCGGTTAAGACCGGCCGCAGACAGGGCTATGAGGATGTGCCGCTGGAGCCGGTGGAGATTGTATCGGTGCGGCTGGTTTAAGGCCTTTATGGAATCCATCGTTTTTAAGCCGATTGGGGTTCTGCATACGCCGTTTCGGCAGCGGGAAGGGATTCCTCGCCAGGCGGCGGGGGCGCAGGCATACACGGCTGTCCTGGAGGTCTTTGAGGACTATCAGGAAGGGCTGAAGGATGTGGATGGCTTCAGCCATCTGGTGGTGCTTTTCCATCTGCATCAGATTGAGCGGGCGGATTTGACGGCCTGTCCCCCCTGGGACGATAAACCCCACGGTGTGTTTGCTACGTGTTCTCCTTTTCGGCCCAATCCGATCGGCGTATCGGTGGTGCGGCTGGAAAAGCGGGAAGGGCGATTCCTGACCATTCGCGGAGTCGATATGCTGGACGGAAGCCCCGTGCTGGATATCAAACCGTATGTGCCCGACTTGTACCCCCGAGAGAATGTGCAGGTGGGCTGGATGACCGGAAAGGTGAACGGAATGACGGGTTCGCGAACGGGAGAGAAATAATCCCGACAGGCGGCAAGGCGGATGAGCAGAACGGCAAAGGGTGGGCTGTGATGAGCCGGAGGAAGAAAGGGCGGATTTGGGTGGGGACGTCCGGGTGGTCGTATGAGGATTGGGCGGGGCGGTTTTATCCGGAGGGGCTTTCGAAGAAAGACTGGTTTGCGTATTATGCGCGGCATTTTTCGACGGTGGAGCTGAACGCCCCGTTTTATCATTTGTTTGAGGCCGCAACATATGAGGGCTGGCGAGAGAAGGCCCCGAAGGGATTTGTGTTTGCGGTGAAGATGTGGCGGCAGGTGACCCACCGCAGGCGGCTGGCGGATGCGGCGGAGCCGACGGAGCGTGCCCTCGAGCGGGCGGCGCTGCTGGGGGAGCATCTGGGGCCGATTCTGATTCAGCTGCCGCCGGGGCTGCATCGGGAGGACGAACGGCTGGAGGCCTATCTGCAGGGGCTGGCTGGGCTGCAGGAAAAACTCGGGCGGACGTTTCGGTTTGTCTTTGAGTTTCGCCATGAAAGCTGGATGGCCGAGCCGGTGGCGGAAATGCTGGAGCGGTTTGGATGCGGGCTGTGTCTGGCGGACGGGTTGGGGCCGGTGTTTCTCAGGCAGGCCGTCGGCGGTTTTGTCTATGTCCGTTTTCACGGCAGAGCACAGCGGTATCGGACGCTTTACACAAAGGCGATGCTGGAGGAATGGACGGGTTGGCTCCGGGAGCAAATCGATGCGGGTCTTGATGTGTATGCGTATTTTAATAACGATTATCAGGCCTATGCGGTGCAGAACGCCCGCGAGCTGATGGAGATGCTGAAAGGATAAAACGGATGCGGTTTTCACGATTTGGACAGAAACTGGCGTGCCGGTCGGGGATTGGGGAACTGATGAAGGACCTGGCGGCGGGGACCGGACGGGGGCCGGTGTATATGCTGGGCGGCGGCAATCCGGCACATATTCCGGAGGTGGAGCGGGCCTGTCATGAGGCGACGGAGAGGATTTTGTCGCAGGCCGGAGCATTCGAAAAGGTGGTAGGGGAATACGACCCGCCGCAGGGAAATCCCGCCCTGATTGAGGCGCTCTGTGAAATGCTTCAAAGGCGGCTGGGCTGGGCGGTGGAGCCCCAGAACATTGCCCTGACCAGCGGCAGCCAGACGGCGTTTTTTATGCTGTTTAATCTTCTTGGCGGAACGTTTGACGGGGGCGTAAAGAAGCGGATTTTGCTGCCGATGGTGCCCGAGTATATCGGCTATACGGATTTGGGGATTGAGGAGGATTTGTTTGTTTCGTACAGGCCGCGCATTGAATTTGTCGGGGAGCATCAGTTTAAGTATCGGGTGGATTTGGATTCGCTGCGGGTGGATGAGACGGTGGGAGCGATTTGTGTGTCGCGGCCGACCAATCCGACGGCCAATGTGCTGACGGATGAGGAGGTGCGGCGGCTGGATGAACTGGCCCGCCGGCGCAGAGTGCCGCTGATTTTGGACAATGCCTACGGGCTGCCGTTTCCGAATATTCTGTTTACGGAGGGGGCGCCGTTCTGGAATGACAATACGATTGTGTGCATGAGCTTGTCAAAGCTGGGGCTGCCGTCGGCGCGAATCGGCATTGTGATTGCGCAAAAGGAGATTACAGCGGCGGTGGCGGAGATGAATGCGATTATTACGCTTACCCCCAGCGGCATCGGGGCCTCCATTGGGACGGAACTGATTCGCAGCGGGCAGATTGAGCGGCTCAGCCGGGAGGTGATTCGTCCGTTTTATGAGCGGAAGTGCCGGCACGCCCTGTCCTGTCTGCAGGAGCATCTGAAAGGGCTGCCGTATGCGGTGCACAAGCCGGAGGGGGCCTTCTTCCTGTGGCTGTGGCTGCGCGGGCTGCCGATTTCGTCGGAGCAGCTGTATCGGCGGCTCAAGGAGCGGGGCGTGATTGTCGTGCCGGGGCATTATTTCTTTCCGGGTTTTTCGGAGGAGTGGCCGCACCGGCAGGAGTGCCTTCGAATCAGCTATGCGGCCGATGAGCAGACCGTCGAAAAAGGGCTGGCGATTTTGGGCGAGGAGGTTCGGCGGGTTTATGCAGCCGGCTGATGCTTCTTTTGGCCGATGCGGCTTTCCGTGCCGGCACGAATCCGCTGGATGTTGGCCCGATGACGCCAAATCACCAGAGCGGGTACCGGGACCGCAACCAAAAAGAGCGGCCAAAGATTGGCAAACGTCCAGCCGGGCAGCAGGCACACAGCGGCCAGCAGAATCAGCGGATACGCCGCCGCCGCGAGGATAGACGCCAGCGACACATACCGCCAAATGAAGGCAGCCGCCAGCCAGACAAGCAGGGCCGCCAGACCGCAGAGCGTAAAATAAGGCCAAAGCCCCAGAACCACCCCCAGACTGGTGGCGACACCCTTGCCGCCCTTGAAGCCCAGATACACTGGGAAGATGTGGCCGAGGATGGCGGCGGTGCCGACTGCCAGCCAGCCGAGCAGCTGACGGTCGGAAGGCGACGGTCCAGTCAGGCCCGTCAGGGGCGGAATGAGCATCGGCAAAAGCCCTTTGGACACATCCAGCAGGAAACAGACAATTCCCCACCTGCGGCCCAGAGCGCGCACGACGTTGGTGGCTCCGATGTTTCCGGAGCCGACACGGCGAAGGTCGATTCCGTGAAGCCGGGCAATCAGCAGCCCAAAGGGAATCGAACCGAGCAGATACGCAGCGGCAATCAGCGTCAGCCATTTCATAGGGACGTATTTTTGCGGGTGAGAATCTGTTTGTAAAGAGAAATCAGCTGCCGGACATGTCGGGTGATGGAGACCTGTTCTCGAAGGTTATCCTCAAGAACGGCCTGGGCAAAGGCAGCACGGATTTTTGCATCGGCCAGCTGCAGGAGACCGTCGGTGATTTGCCGGCGGCAGCGGGGGTGTTCAACAAGGATGCCGTGACGGCCGGATTGGATAAAGTCGGAAGCGCCGTTGAGGGCGGTCGTCAGGACGGGTTTGCCTATGGCGATGGCTTCGAGAATAAAGCGGGAGCTGGGGTCATACCAGGTGGGCAGGACGGCGGCATCGGCGGCGGCCAGCGCCGCAGTGAGGTTCGGCAGCGGGCCGGTGAAAATCAGGTTTTTTTCGATGCCGGCCAGCCAGGCGAGATTGCGGGCCCTGCGGGGGTTGTCCCTGCCGGCGATGACCAGCAGAAGCGGGACGGGGCTTTTTCGAACGGCATCGGCAAAGGGGGTGATGAAGTCATAAAGCCCTTTGAGGCGGAAGTTGTTGGCGGCAAAAAGGAAGACAGCGGCTGCGGCGGAAGGGTTTAATCCTGCGGAGGCAAGCAGTCGGCTGCGGAAATCGGCGGCGGTCTCGGGAGCGGGGGCTTCCGGAAGACGAATGCCGTTGGGAATGACGGCGATGCGCTGCGGCGGGAGATTGTAATGGCGGATGAAATGTGTTTTGACACTCTCGGACAGGGCGGCAACGACCACCTCCTTGTCTGTTGTCAAAAGACGCTGTTCGGCACGGAGGTACCGGGTGCGTCGGCGATTGAGAAAATGAAGGCGTTTTTTCAGAAAACGGCGGATGGGGTCCGGATAACTTTGAGCGTGCTGGAGGACGGCCTGTTTCCAGCTGCCGCCGCGCGGCTGATACACATCGGTCCCGCGGACGGGCAGCGTACTGTGGAGCAGGCTGCACGGATGGGTTTTGAGATACTCCCCGAGGGCGGCTTCGATGCGGGACAGGGGGATTCGTTTGACGCTGCTGTCGGGAAAAAGGGACTGGGTGTGTCTGCCGTCGGGGGTTCCGGCGGCGGTCAGCAGGGTGGTTTCGACGCCCTGTCGGTTCAGTTCTTCCGTCAGCTCGCGAACGCTGCGTTCGGCGCCGCCGCGTGCGGGGTCGGCCTGTTCAGCCAGGATAGTGATTTGGAGGGGTTTTGTTTCCATCGTGTCTATTGGGCAAAGGGAACAGGACGGCCTCGACGGATATCGCGGTCGGCGATGCGCCAGGCCTTGCGTTTGATTTTTCGGATGAGACGGCGGTCGGCGGCGGTCAGTTTGCTGCGGCCGACATACCGAAGATAAAAGCGAAGCCGGTCGGTGCGGGAAATCCATTGTCCGGGTGCCGAGTAATACAGCTGGGTGAGGTCTTTCAGACGCCAGCGCTGCCGGAGAAGACGAGGACGAAAGGTGCGATGCAGGTCGATGAGGACCAGCCGGTCATCCTCCGTCAGGAAGATATGCGACAGGTACAGGTCGCGATGACAGAAACCGCTGCCGTGAAAGGCGGCCACCCAGTCCGCCAGCCGGTTCAGAAACTGCCGGCGCGGGGCGGGATTGTGCACAGGATTTAAATCGGTCAGGCAGTCCGGAAGACGTTTTTCCAAAGACGAGCCGGAGATTTCTTCCGTGATAAGGAAACTTTGCTTCTCGAACAGCCGGCCCCAGCGGGTTCCATAGGCAACAATTTTGGGAGTCTGGATACCGATGTGTGCCAGGGGCTCTGCAGGAAGACGGTCAAGGTCGGCGCAGGAGACGCGTCGGCCCCATTGAAGCCAGCCGGCGATTTGATGCCGAAGCGGCGGCTGATTGTAGCGCTTCAGGTAAAGGGCCTTGCGTCCGGGCACGAGAATGCGGTCCCGGCTGCGGAAGGGGGACAGATTCGGTTTGGCCAGAGATTGCCCCGCCCGGTAGGAAAAGACGGCGTCGAAGGTCGTCAGGCCGAGCTGCCGAAGCGATTCATGCCAGTCGGGGTCAGCCCAAAAATTTTCTGCGAATTGTGTCAGAGTCGGCCGGTTCATCGGGAAGGTTCCTTCCAGAGCCGCCGGACGGCCTCTAATACCTGTTCGACGGTGATGGATTCCATACAGTAGTGCTGCCTTTGCCGGCAGATGGGGTTGTCGCAGGGGACGCAGGGGCCCTGGCCGATGATTTGGATTTCTTCGGACCAGCCCGTTTGCGTCCATTGGGGATTGTTGGGCCCGAACAGGGTGATGACTTTGCGTTTGAAGGCGACGGCGATATGACGCGGGCCGGTGTCGTTGGTAATCACCAAATCCGCCCGGGCAATCAGGGTCTTCAGGTCCGAAAGATTCAGCGGAATATCAGCGGTACAGAGAATCGGGCTGCGGGCCATCTGACGAATGGTTTGTGCAATCCATTGTTCAGCGGGATTGGGAGCGATGGATAAAATGACCATCGCTCCATATTGTTCCTTCAGGGCATCGGCGGTTTGGGCAAATCGTTCCGGCGGCCACCATTTGCTCGGGCCGAAGGCCCCGCCGGGGACCAAAATGACTTTGGGGCCTTCGTGAGAAAAAAAGGCGGGCAGATTCCGGCGGAGGCGTTCTTCGTCGCTGAAGTCGAGAGGAAGTTCCATGGTGCGGTCTGATGCCTCGATGCCGAGAAAGCGGGCGATGTTCAGGTAGTAATCAATGGCGGGAATCGGAACAAAACGGCCGGAAGAGTCTTTCAGCGGCCGGACGGGGCGGGTCAAAAGTCCTGTGCGTCCGTCGCGGGCGTAGCCGATGCGGCTGGAAATGCCCGCAAGGGCCGCTGTCAAAGCCGAGCCGAAGGAGTTTTTCAGCAGGATGCAGGTCTGAAAGCGTCCCCGGCGGATAGAACGAATGTTTTGCAGGAAGGACGGCTGAAGGTCGAGCCAGTCATTGCAGAACGGAGAGGGACTCAAGACCTGCCGGACGGCAGCAGAGGCCAGAAAGGTGATGTGGGCCGAGGAAAAGCCGGTACGAAAGGCGCGAAGAGCGGGGGTGGCCATGACGGCATCGCCTAACGGAGAGGGAAGCCAGATGAGCATTTTTTCTTCGGCCATCCGAACACCTTTTCACGGAGGTTTGTTTTATTTTCGAATCAGCAGCAGGACAACGGTCAGCAGCAGCAGGGCGACGGCATAGCCAAGCGTCATTTGGGCCGGAAGGGGGGACTTGGCGGAGTCGAACCAGAACCAGATGCTCAGAATCAGGCAAAAAACGGACAGAACGCCGGTGATCATCGCCAGCATCTGCGGAAAGGAGAAATCCTCATACATCCGCTCGCGATGCTGCAGCCGAACCAGCCGAAGGATTTCCTGAAGGACAGAACGAAATTCCGAATGAGCGGACCGGGGCAGAATATCCTCTTCTGAAGGCGGCTGTTCGGGAAGGGGATTTGATTTTTCCTTCTCTTCCTCGGAGGTCATCTCAGGTGCCTGGTTATCGGAAGAGGGAGTTTCTTCGACGGCGGCCTGGACCGACTGGGGCTGAACACGCTGCGGTTCAGAGACCGGCTGCGGTTCAGGGGCGGGAGCCGGTTTTTCCGTTTTTTGAGTCGGGGGAGTGTAAAACGCCGTCGGTTCGGACTGCGGCGGTGTTTGAACAGCCGGTGCAGCGGCCGGCTTGGAGGACTGTTCGAGCATTCGAATCAGATTGGCGGCCTCGCGCAGACTGGCGACCTTTCGGTCGGGGACAGGGTCGGAGGGACCCGGCTGGAGGCGGCGGGCGGGAGATTCAATCAAGATGGTTTTGCAGCCGGCGCGGATGCCCGCTTCAATATCCCGGAAGGAGTCCCCAATCATCCACGAACGGGACAGGTCAATCGATAAATCCTGAGCGGCCTTCAGAAGCATGCCGGGATTCGGTTTGCGCAGGTCGCTTTCGCAACGGTATTTCGGGATGACTCCTTCCGGATGAAAGGGGCAGTAGTAAATGGCATCCAGATAGGCCCCTTCATCGGCCAGGAGTTTTTTGAGCTGATGGTGAATCTGCTGGAGGGTTTCTTCGGTGACAAGACCGCGTGCCACGCCGGACTGATTGGAGACGACAACCAGCAGATACCCCATTTTTTTCAGCTGAATGAGGGCCTGAGCGACGCCGGGAAGCAGCCGCACCTGGCTGGGATGGTTGATATAGCCGGGGTCCTCAATCAAGGTTTGGTCTCGGTCGAGAAAGACCGCTTTATTTTGCGTCATGGGGGTTTGCCTCCTGCCGGCTGCCGGCCTGGCCGCCGCGGATTTGCTGAATGATGTTCGTGGAGCTTTTGCCTTCAACCAGAGGCGCCAGTTTTACGACTCCTCCGTAGGATTCGACGAATTCCCGCCCGACGACGCCTTTTTGGGCCCAGTCGGCGCCCTTGACCAGGACATCAGGCCGGATTTGCTGAATGAGGCGCAGGGGGTCGAGGTCATCGAAGAAAACGACATAATCGACCGATTCAAGGGCGGCCAGAACCGCGGCCCGGTCGTGCTGATTGTTGATGGGACGGTCCGGCCCTTTGAGGGCTCGCACGGAAGCGTCGGAATTCAGGCCGACTACCACAACATCTCCCTGCTGCCTGCAGAAATTCAGGTACTCGATATGGCCGCGATGGAGCACATCGAAACAGCCGTTGGTGAAGACGATGGTTTCTTTCTGCCGGCGGCGCAGGTCGAGCTCTTTGAGCAGAACCGACCAGTCATCGCGGATTTTGCCGGTCTTGCCTTTGGAGCGGGAGATGATTTCGTTGACGATTTCGTCAATGGAGACGGTGGCCACGCCGAATTTCTCCACCTCCAGTCCGGCGGCGATGTTGGCAATCTGCAGGGCGGCAACCCAGTCGCAGCCGGCGGCGAGGGTGACCGCCAAAACGGCCAGCATCATATCGCCGGCTCCGGTGACATCATAAACGACGCGCGGCACGGTGGGGATGTGCTGGTCCAGCTCGTCGGTGCGCAGGTAGGCCCCTTCTTTGTCGAGGGTTATCACAACCGCTTCGAGCTGAAGCTGTTTGTGAAGCAAAGCGGCGGCCCGGGCGGCATCGGCAATGGTTTCGATGGGAAAGCCCACGGCGGCGGCCGTTTCTTTGCGGTTGGGGGTGATGACGGTGGCGCCGGTGAATTTGGAATAGTCGGACTGAAGCGGAGGGTCAACAAGGACTCTTTTTCCTGCTTTTCGGGCGGCTTCAATCAGCCGGCGGCAAAAGTCCGGGACCAGGAGCCCTTTGTTGTAGTCCTGCAGGCAGACGACATCGCACTGATTCAAGCGGCTTTGGAACATGTCAAAAAGCTGTTCATACTGGCTTGCCGTGTACGGATTGGTGCATTCGTCATCAATGCGGAGCAGCTGCTGGCGGTGGCGGTGCTGCGCCAGGCCGATGATGCGCTGTTTGCTGATAGTGGGCCGGTCATGGACGGTCAGCAGACCCGAGCAGTCGGCCTTCAGGCGGTTGAGCAGTTCGAGCAGCCGGCGTCCTTCGGCGTCATCTCCCACCGCTCCGATGCACTGACAGCGGGCTTCCAGCGTGGTGATGTCGGCGGCAACGGAGGCGGCTCCGCCCGGGCAGTACTGCCGGTCCACTACTTTCAGAACCTGCACAGGGGCTTCGGGACTGATGCGAAGAGCATCGCCGTAAATATAACTGTCGAGCATAAAATCACCGGCCAGCAGCACCGTTGGTGAGCCCAGATGAGTTACGGTTTTGAGCAGGTGTGAGTAAGTCATGGATGCTCCTGATGAAGTTTGATCTCAATTTGTCTGAGAACGGCTTGAACAATCGGTTCCGGGTCTGTCAGAAATTCCAGTTCAACCGGCAGGTAATAAAAAGGAATGGGCTCCTCCGGCCCGGCCAGAAGGGCGGTTTTGACCCAATCCTTTTCGGTTGTCAGAATCAGCTCAGCATTCACTTTGCGGGCCTGACGGAGAATGGTGTTCATGTCCTCCTGTGTGTAGGGATGATGGTCCCGGAACAGGAGCCGTCCGACCGGATGGATGCCGAGCGATTCGAGACTGCGAAGGAAGGCCGGCGGGTTTCCGATGCCGCAAAAGACAAAGGCCTTCTTGCCGGCCAGCTGCTCAACCGGAATCGACCGGCCGTGAAACGTGCGGGCCTGGCGCTGTTTATGGACGGCGTGAAAGACGGCAAGGTTCGGCTGGTATCGCCGAAGGGTTTTTTCTATGTTGGCAATCTGGTCTTCCGTTGCCAGGTCAAACCGAGTGATCACGGCGATGTGAGCACGCCGGACGGAGGAAACGGGTTCCCGCAGCAAGCCGGCCGGCAGCAGTCTGCCGTATCCAAAGGGACAGGAGGCGTCAATGGCCAGGATATCCAGGTCTCTTTTCAAACGTCGATGCTGAAAACCGTCATCCAGAATCAGCACATCCGGATGATGTTTTTCAACGGCCTTTCGAGCCGCCAGAACTCGGTCGGGGTTGACAAGAACTTCTGCACCGCCGCAGGCCTTGGCCAGCAGCGCCGGTTCATCAGAAACCCGCTCCGGAGCAGTTCGGTATCCCCGCGTGAGGATGACGCAGGACCGCCCCCGGGCCAGCAGCTGGTTGGCCAGCCAGATGACCAGCGGGGTTTTTCCGGTGCCGCCGGTCGTGAGGTTTCCGATGCTGACGACGGCGGACGGCACGGAATGTGATGCCAGCCGACCCCGGTCGTACAGCCGGTTTCGAAGAGCAACCGCCCAGCCGTACGGATGCGAGGCTGCCGCAAAAACAGCGCGGAGAACGGCAGCCCCAGCCCCTTCGGCTTTTCCGGAAACAAGTTGACGAAATGTCGTTTCGTTCAAACCGGTTCCCTCAAATGTATTCGATTATCCTGTGCGGATTTTTCGAATAATGGCGTCGGCCATTTGCTGGGTTCCGACGGCTGTCGGGTCATCCCGATCGGGCTTGAGGTCGTAAGTGACCTCTTTGCCTTCTGCAATGACGGCCGCGACGGCTTGTTCGAGTTTATCGGCTTCTTTTGTGAATCCCAGATGCCGGAGCATCAGCATTCCGCTGAGAATTACTGCGGTGGGATTGACTTTGTTGAGTCCCTTGTATTTAGGTGCACTGCCGTGTGTCGCTTCAAAAATCGCCCCCTTTTCACCGATGTTGGCTCCCGGGGCCACACCCAGCCCGCCGACCAGACCGGCACACAGGTCGCTGATGATGTCTCCGTAGAGATTCGGCAGGACAATCACATCATACAGTTCCGGCTTTTGCACCAGCTGCATGCACATGTTGTCCACGATTCGGTCTTCAAACTCAATATCGGGGTACTCTGCGGCAACCTGCCGGCTCACTTCCAGCCACAGACCGTCGGTGTGTTTCATAATGTTGGCTTTGTGGACGGAAGTAACCTTTTTTCGGTTCATTTTCCGGGCATATTCAAAGGCAAACCGCACAATGCGCTGCGTGCCTTCGACAGAAATCGGCTTGATGCTGATGCCGGTGTTGGGACCGATTTTTCTTTTGCTGTGCTTGTTCAGCCAGTCAATCAGTTCGAGGGTTTCCTGATTTCCCTTTTCGAATTCGATGCCGGCATAGAGGTCTTCGGTGTTTTCCCGGATAATCACCAAATCAATATTCTCATACCGGCTGCGGACCCCCCGATACGATTTGCAGGGACGAACGCAGGCATACAGGTCAAAGAGCTGGCGAAGGTGGACATTGACAGAGCGAAAACCCGTACCGACCGGGGTGGTAATCGGGGCTTTGAGCCCGATGCCGTTTTTTCGAAGGGATTCGATGGTGGCTTCCGGCAGAGGGGTCCCGGCTGTTTCCATAATGTCCGTGCCGGCTTCCTGAATATCCCATTCGATAGGAGCCCCGAGGGCATCAATGCATCGGCGTGCTGCCTCGGCCAATTCAGGACCCGTTCCATCCCCTCGAATCAGTGTCACTTTCGGCATTTCAAACTCCCTGCTTTTTGTCGGTTTCTAATGCGTTTTTTGGTTTGAATACAATGAGAAACGGCCTGAACAGGCCGTAAATTGGAAAAAGTATCCATCTTTTCTCGGGTTGTCAACCAGAGAATCCCTGTTTGAATCCCTATTTTTAGGAGGAAAGGCAGCTCGAAAAGCGGACCTTAAACGACCGTAATGGGTTTCTCCGACTGCCAGAGTCCGTGAATATTGCAGTACGCCAGGGCGTAAAGTGTGCCGGACTTGGAAATCTTCAAGGCGGCCGTTGCTTCGTGGTGCGTGAACAGGGGGCCTTTGTCCGGGCCTTCAATGGATTCACCGTGGCAGGTGAATTCGACATGGGCCGCCTGGCGGGGGTATTTGCCTCCATTCTCCTGATAGTAGAGGGAAATCCACCGGATATGATGCTCCGTTTTGTTCGGATGGGCAATTTCTTTGCCGATGCTGACGGTAACACGGAAAATTTCGTCTGCTTTTACCTGGTCCGGGGCTTCGATGACGGGGACATGCTTTTCGCTTTTCCAATCCGCCGTTTGGACTTGTTCGGTCAGGCGTGCCATACTCTAATCCTTTCTGTAAAAAAAAAGTTTTCTCCGATTCCATTGTTGAGCTGACGGCATTATAGAAGAGGAATTCGATTCTATCAAGCTTTGGGGGAAAAATTAAAATGCAAATACTTACGCAAATATTTTTATTGACACATATTTGGTAATAAGGTAGAGTAGGCTCTATACCCAAATGAGAAATGGGAAGCGGCAGTCGGGAAAGGAGATGGTATGAAAAAACGAGCGGCCTTTACCCTGATAGAGCTTTTGGTCGTGATTGCCATCGTGTCGCTTCTGGTTTCGATTGTGATTCCGGCCCTGAAAGGGGCAAGGATTCAGGCGCATATGGCGGTTTGCCTGGCCAATCTGAACGGACTTTCCAAAGCGTATCATTCCTATGCGGACAATCATGACTCTCGCCTCGTCAACGGCGATGTGCCGCGCTATCCGGAGCAGTCGGGTGTCAATTTGCTCTCTCTCGGTCGGCGTCCGCCGTATTGGGTGGACTGTCCGCAGGATGAAAATTATCGATATACAGGGGAGCCGTCGCAGGCACCCGGTCCGCCGACGCTGGAGCACAAAAAGCTGGGGATTATGCGAGGCGCCCTGTTTGATTATGTGGGCGACCCGGCGGCCTATCATTGTCCGGGCGATTTAAGCCGAATTCTCGTTCCCAACGGTCTGACTGGACGGGATGCCAATCCGCATCCGGACAACTATTCCTACTGCAGCTATTCCGTTTCGGATATGCTGAACGCATGGAATCCGACTAATGACCGGCGGGCTGTCAAGAAGATGACGGAGATTCTCAATCCCGGCATCAAGTTTGTGTTTATTGAATCGACGGACAATCGGGGATGGCTGATGGGCAGCTGGAACTTTCTTTTGGAGCGGACGCCACCGCAGAGCGATACGCTGGCCATCTGGCATCGCAAACGCAGCGGATTCGGCTATGCAGACGGGCACGGGGAGATTCATACCTGGACAGACCCGGACATTATCGCAGCGGCCGCCGACCCGAAACGGACCTGGTTTTCCTATACCAACACCAGCTCGGATGATTTTCGGTTTCTTGTCCGGGGCTATATTCCCGGCAGAAATACGAAATAATCTTTATAATCTTTAGCCCGGCCGAAATTACGGGCTGATAGGGCTCAGTCGGAAGAAGGCGACGCCATGGGGGGGCAGTTTTCCGCGGAAGGTCTCTTCGGCAGTGCCGAGGTCTTTTTTGCTCCAGATGTTTCGGACGCGGAAGGTGCCTTTGAGGAAGGTCAGGTCTTTCCACGAGAGGGTCATTTCGACAGGCTGAGCGGCGGGATTGAGCAGACAGACCGCCCAGTCTCCCTTGGACAATTCCTTGGCCCAGATTTCTTTTTCAGGGGTACAAAAGAATCGGAACCCCTGTTTGCCGAGAGGGTCCTGATTGACGGCGATGGCCTCACGGCTGGTGAGGATGTCTCGAATTTCCGGACTCATATTCCGGACGTCATTGCCCGCAATGAGCGGGGCGGCCAGGATGCACCACAGGGTAAAATGGGACCGGGATTCTTCGAGGGAGAGTCCTTCACAGCCGACCTGGAGCATGTCCGGGTCGTTCCAGTGATCGGGACCGGCGTATTGTTCGAGGCCGACCTGTCGGTCGAGGATGCTTTTGATGCTGTTTTCCCATTCTTTTTTGGGTTTGCAGTCCCAGCAGGGGCCGATATCGCCGGTGGTTCGCCAGAGGTGGGCGACCTCCTGAGCCCATTCCCAGGGTTTATTTTGGCCCCATTCACACATGCTGAATACGATGGGGCGTCCGGCGGCATAGAGGGCATCCCGCATAATTTTATAGGTTTCACGGGCATCGGCGGTTCCGGTTTCACACCAGTCGTATTTGAGATAATCCACGCCCCAGGAGGCATAGGTACGGGCATCCTGGAATTCATGGCCGCGTCCGCCCGGGTAGCCGCCGCAGGTTTTTCGGCCGGCACAGCCGTAAATGCCGAACTTAAACCCCTTCTCGTGGAGCCAGTCTCCGAGGGCTTTCATTCCGCTTGGGAATTTGACGGGGTCGGCGATAAGGTTTCCATCGGCATCGCGTTCTTTGGCACTCCAGCAGTCGTCGATGATGATGTAGATGTAGCCGGCCTTCTGCATTCCGGAATCAATCATAGCCTGGGCGGTTTCTTTGATGAGGGATTCGCTGATGTTGCCGGCAAAGGTATTCCACGTATTCCAGCCCATCGGGGGTGTGGGGGCCAGCCCTTCAAATTTCTGAGCCGCCGTGATGGACAGCAGCCCGCAGACGAAGAAAACAGCAAGAACAGTTTTCATGGCAAAACTCCTTACGCAAATATTTTCATCCATTGTTATATAGAGTTTTGCCAAAGAGGGCAAGAACGATTTTAAATAGGACGCGTGGATTTTCGCACTACCAATTCGCAGTCGATCACCGTCCGCACCCGCTTGGGGGATTTTTCTTTGCCGCTGATGCGTTCCATCAGGATGCGGGCGGCTTCAATCCCGATTTGGCGGGACTTCTGTCGCACGGTGGTCAGCGGGGGCGGAATCAGCTGTGCAAATCGGTTGGAGTCGCTGTAGCCGACGACGGATAGGTCATCGGGGATGCGCAGCCCCATTTCGGCGGCAACTTTGTAGATTTCGAATGCGGCCCAGTCGGAAAAGGAAAAGACCGCCGTCGGCCTTTTTTCGAGCATCTGTCGAATCAGCGGTGGGATTTCTTCCACAAAATCGGTGCCGGTCTGGAGAATGTAAGTCACATCGGGATAGGCAGACAGGGCTTCTTCGAAATAGCGCCGGCGCAGTTTGGCCCACGTCCATTCCTGATGTCCGCACAGGTGGGCGATGCGCCGATGGCCGAGCTGATAGAGATGCTCAGCGACCAGTTCGGCTCCGAGCCGTTCATCCGTGATGACAGAGTCCGAGAAGTCAAGCTCATGATCAATGGTCACGACGGGAAGATTTCTGGATTCGAGCTCATCCAGGTGGGCCCCATAGACTTCACTGACACGCGGCCAGAGGATGACGCCGTCCACCCGGCGGTCGATGAGACGGTGCATCTGTTTGAGCATGAAGGCTTCTTTTTCCTTTTGGGAGAGGATTTTCCCAAAGCAGCTGTCCCAGAGCATAATCCCGGCATAGTCATATTCGACCAGAGTGTCGTGGATGCCTTCGATGACGCGGGCCCAGTGTTCGTCGAAGGGGGGAACCATAATGCCGATGTTTCCGGTGCGCCCTGTCTGGATTCCCTGGATGAGAAGGTTAGGACGGTAATTGAATTTTTTGGCACATTCGAGGACTTTTTGGCGGGTTTCTTCCGAGATTTCGCCTTTGTTGCGCAGCACCCGGGAGACTGTCGAAATCGACAGATTGGTTGCGGCGGCAATCTGTTTTAAGCTTATCTGGCTTCTGGGTTTCATAGGACTTAGAAAATTTCCTCAATGCAGTCTTTATTCTGTTCTCATCATCTATGATATGTTTTTCATCTTTTTAGACAAACAAATATTTGTGGAAATTTGCGGTTTTTCCCGCAAAAGCAAAAAACCGCGGAAGGTTCGTCGGGGCAATATGAGAAAAACAGGGAACATAAATCTTTTATTGACAGATTCTTATGAGACATTCTCCTTTTCTGCTGCCGGGGCGGCCCGGCGGGTTTTGTTGAAAATAAAATAGAATTGCAAATATTAACGCAAATATTTTTAGTTGACTTTGTTTTCGGGGATGTCTATAGTGAATGTCCAGGGAGAGGGGTGTGCGGATAAGGAAACCGAAGACGGCTTGTATTTTAAGGAGTTGTTTATGAGGGTCCCAAAGGGATTTACCTTAATCGAACTGCTGGTGGTGATTGCGATTATCGCACTCTTGCTGAGCATTGTGATGCCGTCTTTGAAGATTGCCAAAGAGCGGGCACAGGAGGTTCTCTGCGAAAACAACCTGCGGCAGTTCGGAGTCGGAATGAACGCCTACTGCAATGACAACAATGGGACATTTCCGGATGCGGAAGACTGGCTATTGATGAATCTGGTGCGGAACGACCCGGCCAGCCCCTATCCGGTCAATTCGAGTTCGCTCATGAATTTTGACTGTGTCTGGCACAATGCGAGTCTGATTCCGGACGGGCTGATTGTTCGGTATCTGACGGATGACCGGGTTCGTGCCTGTCCGGCCTTTAAGCGGATTGCCCAGCAGCGAAGCAACTGTGCCCGTGGTCTGGGTACGCACAATCCGGCGATTCCGATTGTGCCGCAATTTACCTATTCGCAAAATCCGTTCCTCGGGCCGCTGGGATACTGGCGGGCTCCTGTCTTTGCCCGCAAGATTACGCAGGTCAAGTCGCCCTCGCAGGTGTTTGCATACGGGGAGGAAAATCCCTATACGATTCCCAGCTCTAATCCGCGTCCGCTTTATACGGGGTTTACGGTGCGGGTTTCTTCGCAGTCGCCGCTGAATGACTGTCTGCTGTACAGCATCAATCCGGCGGCGGCGAAAGCTACAATTGATAGTGCAGGCGGAAAGCATAAAGTGCCCCCGACCTTTGTGGACTGTCTGGGCAGTTTTCATCGAGCCAAAGATGCAGACGGATATCTGGGCTATACCAAGGCGGTCTTTGTGGACGGGCATCTGCAGAATGTGCTGCCGGAAGAGACGCTGATTTACTCCTGGCCGTTTTAATCAGGCCGCCCCCGGGAGGCGGGATGCGGCGGGCCGGCAGCGACTGGTGCGGACGTGAAAGGGCGGACAATTGTGCAGGAGTCGGCAGCAAGAAGAGTGTTATGCTCTTTGAGAGATTTGACGGAAAGCAGTTCGATTAGGGCAACCGGGGCGGAGAACGGAAGGGTCAGGGAAAACGAGTGAAGTTTACAACAATTGACATTGCTATTATTGTTTTCTATCTGGTGAGTGTTTTGACAATCGGGTTTCTCTGCTCCCGAAGGGCCGCGCAGAATATTCACTCCTATTTTCTGGGAGGCAATCGGATTCCGTATCCGCTGTTGGGGATTGCCAATGCCTCCGGGATGTTCGATATTACCGGCACGATGTGGCTGGTGACCTTCTTTTTCATTTACGGGATGAAAAGCGTTTTTATTCCGTGGCTGTGGCCGATTTTTAATCAGGTCTTTCTGATGATTTATCTGGCCCGATGGCTGCGGCGTTCGGGAGTGATGACCGGGGCGGAGTGGATTGGTTTTCGCTTCGGACAGGGAGTGGGAGCCGCGCTGTCGCATATTATTGTGGTGGTCTTTGCGCTGGTGAGTGTGGTGAGCATGCTGGCGTATTCGTTTCAGGGAATCGGCAAATTTGCGGCCGTTTTCTTTCCGTGGGATTGGTCTCCGGCGGTTTATGCGATAGTCCTGATGGGAATTACAACGGTGTATGTCATTGCCGGCGGAATGTACAGCGTGGTGGTGACGGATTTGCTTCAGTACGCGATTCTGACTGCATCGGGCGTCTGCATTGCCTGGATTGCCATGACGCGGACGACGGCCGGACAGATTGCGGCCGCTGTTCCGGCCGGCTGGGCAGATTTGTTTTTCGGCTGGAAACTGAATCTGGACTGGTCGGGACTGCTGGAGGCGGGCAATACAAAGATTGCTCAGGACGGCTGGGAATATTTTACGGTGTTTGTGCTGCTGATGCTGTTTAAGGGGATTCCGGCCAGCATGGCGGGGCCTGCGCCGAATTACGATATGCAGCGCATTTTGGCGACGCGGAACCCCCGCGAGGCCGGACTGATGAGCTGGTTTACCTGTGTGGCGCTTTTTGTGCCGCGGTATCTGATGGTGGCCTCCATCGGAGTTCTTGGACTTGTGTTTTATCGGCAGACGCTGAATGAAATGGGTACGCAGGTGGATTTTGAACAGGTGATGCCGTATGTGCTGAACCATTTTGTCCCGAGCGGCTTGCTGGGGTTTATGCTGGCGGGTCTGCTGGCGGCGTTTATGAGCACATTTGACTGCACGGTGAATGCCGGTGCTTCCTATGCAGTCAAAGACCTTTACCAGCGGTATATCCGTCCGGATGCTTCGTCCAAGCGGCTGGTTCGGATGAGTTATCTCAGTTCCCTGCTGATTGTACTGGCGGGAATCGGGGTGGGATTTACGGCCAAGTCGATTCATCAGATTTGTGAGTGGATTGTGGCGGGACTGTACGGCGGGTATGTCGCGCCGAATGTGCTCAAGTGGCACTGGTGGCGGTTCAATGGGTATGGGTATTTTGCCGGGATGGCGGCCGGTCTGGCGGCGTCGCTTCTCTTTCCGCTGATTCTGCCGGGGAGGCCGTCTTTGTATACGTTCCCGCTGCTGTTCGGCATCAGTCTGGCGGCCTCCATCGGGGTTTCGCTGATGACCCGACCGGATAACCTGGAGGTGCTGAAGCGGTTTTATGTCCGCACGCGTCCGTGGGGATTTTGGGGCCCGGTTCTGCAGGCCGTTCAGCAGGAGAATGCCTCTTTTGTGCCGAATCGCTGTTTTCGGCAGGATATGGTGAATGCGGCGGTAGGAATTGTCTGGCAGCTGAGTTTGTGCACCCTGCCGTTTTATTTCGTCCTGCGGCATTGGAAAGGATTCTGGGTGTCGGCGGCGGTTCTGGCGGCAACGTCGCTTTTTCTGAAATGGAACTGGTATGACCGGCTGGAGGATGAACCGGAGTCTTCCGAAGCAGCTGCTTTCTGAAAGAGAATTGCGATGAATGACCAAGCCGTTGGACATTTTTTGAAGCAGGTGGAGGAGGAGCTCAAAGGGAACATCCTGCCGTTTTGGCTCACCCACCTGCGGGATACAAAGACCGGTGCTTTTATCGGCCGGCTCAGCAATGATTTGGTAGCGGATCAGACAGCCCCGAACGGATTGATTCTGTGTACGCGGCTTTTGTGGACGTTTTCGTCGCTGGCCCTGTTTCTCCACGACGACCGATGCAAAAAGATGGCACACCTTGCCTATCAGTTTCTCCGAAGAGATTTCTGGGATAATCAGTACGGAGGAGGGTATTGGCAGGTTGGGCCGCAAGGCCCTCTTCAGACGCAGAAAAAAACATATGGACAGGCATTTTTGATTTACAGTTTGGCTGAGTATTACCGGCTGACCCGAAGGCCCGAACCGCTGGCCATGGCGATGGAGGTTTTTGAGCGATTGGAAGAGCATGCTCTGGATGAAGAGGCCGGGGGATATTGGGAGGTCATGGAGCGGGACTGGACCTTGGCGGCCAAACAGCAGCTCAGTGACGGAGATATGACGGCCCCCAAATCGATGAATGCCCACCTGCATTTGCTGGAGGCTTTTGCTGAGTTGTATTCGGTTCGTCCGGACAGGCGAATCGGCATCCGTCTGGAGGAATTGGTTGAGATATTCCGACAGAAGATTCTGGATGAGCATTCGCATCATTTCGGTTTGTTTTTTGAGCGAAACTGGGAAAGACTGACCCAGCGGGTTTCCTTCGGGCACGATATTGAAGGCAGCTGGCTGCTGTGCCGGGCCGCAGAGGTGCTGGGGGCGGAGAAATGGGGACCGCGGGTGGTGCCCGTATCGCTGAACATAGCCGAAGCAGTCTTGGGGGAGGGGCTCGACACGGACGGCAGCCTGCTGTTTGAACGGGATGAACAGGGGCAGGTCAATGCCGAAAAGCATTTCTGGTGCCAGGCGGAAGCTGTTGTGGGCTTGCTGAATGCCTACCAGCTGAGTGCACGCCAGGAGTTTTACGAAGCCGCCTGGAACGTCTGGCGGTTTATTGAAGACTACCAGATCGACCGAACATACGGCGAATGGTTCTGGAAGCTGGATGCCGGCCGCAAGCCTGACCTGTCCATGCCGAAAGTTTCCGAGTGGAAGTGTCCCTATCACAACAGTCGGGCCTGCATGGAAGCCATCCGACGTCTGAAAATGATTCAGGAGGAGCGTATTTTGAGCGGGCAGACCCTGCAATGAAAAGTCTGGGAGAGTATCAAAGGGCGGTCGAGCAGATTCACAACGAGCATCGCCGGCTGCTGGAGCGGAAAAATCGTCCGGCAGAACGGGACGGGCTGTTTCAGCGGTACCTGTATCCGGTGCTCACGCGGGAGCATGTTCCGCCGTCGTGGCGCTATGAATTCGACCCGCAGCGTAATCCGTTTCTGCTGGAGCGGCTGGCGGTCAACTCCGTATTCAATGCCGGCGCCATAAAAATAGGGGATTCCTTTCTGCTGGCGGCTCGGGTGGAAGGGGCCGACCGCAAGTCTTTTTTTGCGATTGTCGAAAGCAAATCGGGAATTGAAGGATTTCGCTTCTGGGAGCGGCCTGTGGAGATGCCGGAACTGGAGGAGTCCGAGACCAACTTGTACGATTTGCGGCTGACGGCACACGAAGACGGCTGGATTTACGGGGTGTTTTGTGTGGAGTCGAAGGACCCTGCAGCGCCGCCGGAGGATACCTCGTCCGCCGTGGCCCAGGCGGGGATTGCACGAACGAAGGATTTGAAGAAATGGGAGCGGCTGGCAAATCTGAAAACCCCCTCGCCGCAGCAGCGGAATGTGGTGCTGCATCCGGAGTTTGTCAACGGCTGTTATGGATTCTATACGCGGCCGCAGGACGGATTTATTCAGACCGGCTCCGGCGGCGGAATCGGCTGGGGGACCTGCAGGAACATCGAAGAAGCCGTTCTGACGGAGGAAATCATTGTCGATGAAAAGCGGTATCATACAATCAAAGAGGTAAAGAACGGACTGGGCCCGGCGCCGATAAAAACCCGATACGGCTGGCTGCATCTGGCCCACGGCGTGCGGAATACGGCGGCGGGGCTTCGGTATGTTTTGTACGTGTTTATGACGGATTTGAAGTGCCCGTGGAAGGTCACACATCGTCCGGGCGGCTATGTGCTGGCTCCGCGGGGGCCGGAGCGGGTCGGCGATGTTTCGAATGTACTGTTCAGCAACGGATGGATTCTGGATGACGACGGGACTGTTTATCTTTATTACGGCTCGTCGGATACGCGGCTGCATGTGGCGACCTGTTCGCTGGAGGCGCTGGTGGACTATACGCTGAACACGCCGGAGGACGGCGGACGAACCCGTGTGTGTGTCCGGCAGCGCATCGAATTGATCGAACGCAATGAACAATGGCTCAGGAAGGCGGGTTTGGAGGGACGGTGTTGAAAAACCGGGAGCAATTGGAGGGGAAGGGATGTATGGAAAAATTACCGCAAAAAAAATTTTTCGAGCTGATGAAGGCCCCGGTCAGAAAGGACGTCCGAAGGGTCCGATAACGGCCGTCTGTTACGGATAAAAAATATTGAAAATGCAACTTGTTCTATATCAGAGAGTTATGTTCTCAAGATTTTTGAAATGGTCAGACTCGAACTGTCTCAACGGCATCTGCTGGACCCTTTGGAGTGCTTCTGAAAAGACCGCAAATATTTACGCAAATATTATTTTTCGGTTTTTGGCTTGACTTTAAGGGTTGTTTCTTGGATAATCAGAGCAAAACGGGAAGGGTAATAAGGAAGACAAATGCACTTCATCCAAATTGACATGTCAAGTCAGTCAAAAGTTTTCCCAATCAACGTTCTTTTTGCAATTCAGGAAAGGAGAGTGGTTATGAAAAAATGGTTGGCGGCGTTGATGCTTTTGGGCTGGGCGGCTTCAGGATATGCTGTGATGCTGGCGGATTTTGAAACCGGCTTGGA
Organism: Anaerohalosphaeraceae bacterium; assembly: GCA_037479115.1. Lineage (NCBI taxonomy): Bacteria > Pseudomonadati > Planctomycetota > Phycisphaerae > Sedimentisphaerales > Anaerohalosphaeraceae > Anaerohalosphaeraceae bacterium. The sequence goes on from JBBFLK010000003.1 coordinate 107,316, forward strand.
TGGTTTTGTGGCGACGGGGACGCCGGCTCCGACTTTGAGTCTGAGTACACAAGAGGGAGCGGTGACGTCGGGGTCTCAATGTTTGAGGGTGTATCATAACGGGACCAACTTCTGGCCCCTGCGCTGGGTAGCCCCCTCTGTTCCGACTCGGTTGGGGAAACTCCAGATTGATATTACCTGCTTTGCGGCGGATTGGCCGACTCAGCCGTGGACGCGGTTCTGCGAGAAGATTGCCCTGCAGAGCAATGCTCCGGGCGGCGGATGGGTGGAATATACAACCACCACGGCAAACTGGACCAACCGTCTGACGGGCGAGCCGGCACCGGTGGACTGGGGTGCCTGGGATGGGGATATGTTCCGCACGGTGACGATTGATATTTCCAACTATAATTTGACGGGAGCGACTTATTTCCAGATTAATCTGTCTTTCAACTGCTCAACGGCAGGCCCCTATTATATTGATGCGGTTCGATTTGTCGATGAACCGCATGACCCGCATCCGGCGAACAACGGCGTAGCGGTGATTGGGTATGATACGGAACTGTCGTGGACGAATGCGACGGATTCGCTGAACTGGGTGAAAGTCTGGTTCGGCGCGCCCGTGGAGAATCCGAATGACCCCAATACAATCCTTTCACCGGACACGTACAAAAACCTCCTGACAAACATCTATACAGAAATCAATCCGGGAGCCACCAGCAGCTGTCCGATGCCGTCTCTGACCGATGGGGTCAAATACACTTGGGTTATCGAAAGCGACCCGAACACGATTCCTCTTGCGTTCTGGACATTCACGGCTTCGACGAATGTACCTCCGACGGCAAATGCCGGAGCGGATCAATATCTGTGGCTGGGCGGCAATCCGAGCGTGGTACTGACGCTGAACGGAAGTGCTTCGACGGATGACGGTCAGCCGGGGCCGCTCAGTTATCTGTGGGAGCAGACGGCGGGACCTGCGGTAACGATTACGAATCCGAATGCGGCCGTAACGACTGTAACTCTGACGGAACTGGCGAATACGACAGAGGAAGGTTCTGCGGAACCGTACGAATTCCGGCTGACGGTGGATGACGGGCAGTTTACCTCCTCTGATACGGTTCGGGTGACGCTGAATACGGATTCGTGCCGGGCAACGATTGAAGCCGGCGGTTATTATTTCTACGGCGATATTGCCGGGCCGAACGGCGCCGGCGGAAATAACCGCGACTGCAAGGTGGATTTGTATGACCTGGCGGAAGTGGCGGTCAACTGGCTGGGCTGCTCGAACATCTTTGAGGCATGTGATTAAGGAGAATATGTTGCGAGGGTCTTGCTGATAAAAAGGCAGGACCCTCGCCTTCTGTGTTTTTGATTCATGGTTTTTAAGAAAGTGTGCGTGTGAGAGTGTGTGAGGGTGTTTACGTCAGTTGAGAATAGTTCGAATTCAATAAGGTTTTCAGAAAGGAGAAGGATAAGATGAAGAAATGTTTACTGATGATGTTTGCGATGGGGATTGTCTCCGTCAGCCAGGCCGTTGTCATCGGCGACTTTGAAACCGGAATGGACAACTGGGGACCGAGCTGGGAAGGCGGAGCAACATTCACCATCGGTTCGGTGCCGGGAACCGTTACGCGGGGGGACAACAGCGTAGCCGTAAAACTTTCAGACGGCGGATACTGGAAGATGCTCTGGAGTGCGCCTGCGGCCCCGGGACAGCTGAACAACGTGATTCTGACATTCGATGTGACGATGTATGCCAATGAGTGGACGGGCAATAACTGGACCAAGGTTGCCGATAAGATTGCATTCAACAGCGACAGCGGCTGGCAGGAGTGGACGACGGCGACGGCCGTGGACCGTCTGACGGGACTGCCGACCTCGACCGACTGGGGGCCCTGGGCGGGCGATGCCTTCAAGACGTATCGGCTGGAAATTCCCAGCTACAACGCCCTGAACTGGTTCCAGATTGTAATTTCTTTCCAGCAGAATCCTGTGGACGGCGCCGGGAATTTCTATATTGACAATATCCAGCTGATTCCGGAGCCGACCACGATGGCTCTGCTGGGGCTGGGCGGGGTGCTGACAATCCGCAGACGGCGCTGAAAAAGCCCGGTATCAAGCGGCAGAATGCGGCTGAAAGAAAAAGAAAGGGTCGGAAAGATTTCCCGCCGGCCCTTTCTTTCTATCTGTCTATACAGACGAAGGGGGTGTTATGGTCCCAAAGACCGTCCGCCGGATTATCGGAACTTTAGATAGGATTCTTTTCTATTTGGCTTTCTGGTTTCTACTGGGGTTGAACGGGATGCCGCTGTACGCCGCCACCCCTTGGCTGCGGGCGGACGGCAATGTTCTCAAAGACCCGGCCGGCAATATCGTGGTGCTGCGAGGCGTCAGTTTGATGGACCTGGGGGCCACACAGCTGTGGTATGGCGGCGTTATCAATATGATTAACCGGCTCACGAATCAAACGGATACGCAGGGCGGTTCGCCGGGCTGGTATCCGCGGGTCATTCGGCTTCCGATTTATCCGTCGGATGAGGATGATTTTGCCAGCCCGTGGACCTTCGTGCCCGGCAGCGACCACTTTTACAACAACCTCCTTCGGTCGGTTGTGGATTACTGCCGAACCAAAGATTTGTATGTGATTATCGATCTGCACTACATCGCCAATACGTATGACCATGTTCCAATGGCTTCGGCCTTCTGGGCCTATATGGCGCCCCGTTTTGCCAATGACAGCCATGTGATTTTTGAACTGTTCAATGAGCCCATCAATCCGGGCAGCTCCGATTTGAACCGCTGGCTGAGCGTGCGGGCGGATATGCAGACCTGGATTGATATTGTCCGCAGTTATGCTCCGAATAACCTGATTCTGGTGGCCGGTCCGAGCTATTCGCAAATCATCGGGCCGGCAGCGACCCATCCGGTCAGCGACCCGGTCGGCGGGCAGAATATCGCGTATGTCTCGCATTTGTATCCCGGACATCTGGACGGAACCTGGGGCAATCCGCAGTGGTACATAAACCATGTACAGACCTGTGCGGCGGTGTATCCGGTCTTTATGACCGAATGGGGCTTCAGCGCCGCCGGCGGAACGGGACTGACCGGTTCGATTACGACGTACGGACAGCCCCTGCTGGACTGGGCGGACGGGCTGAAAATCAGCCAGACTGCCTGGGTGGCCAGTTATGACTGGCGGCCGTCGATTTTTTATCCAAATTGGACCTTGCGCTGCGGCGAAGAGGAAATGGGCTGTTTTTTGAAGAACAGACTCTATCAGAAGCGAAATGACGACCAGCCCAGTGAAGGGACGGGGCTTCCGCCGACTTGTTCTCTGCTTTGGCCTGCCGGGACGGTTCGAATCCCTTCCGGAAGAAATCTGACGCTGCGGGCGGAGGCCTTGGACCCGGATGGGGCCATTGCCAAAGTCGAATTTTATCGGGGAACCGTCAAACTGGGTGAGGATGCATCGAGTCCTTATGAGTTTTTCTGGGCCGACATTCCGGCCGGCACTTATACCCTGAAAGTCAAAGCTGTTGACAACAGCGGACGCTGGACGTATTCCTCGCCGGCTGTCCTGAATGTCGGAGGCAGTCCGGTTCCGCAGACAGTTCGATATGAAGCGGAAAACGCGGTTTATACCGGCGAAGTTACCCGTCGAAGTTCGACAGCAGCCGGCGGCGGTGCCTATCTGGATATGAGAGACTCCGGCACCATCACCTGGACGGTCGAAGTCCCGTCTGCCGGTTCATATCAGGCCGTTTTCCGATATAATCTTTTTTACGGTACCCCCAAAACTCAATATTTGCGTGTCAATGGTGTCCCATCCGGAACGGTGGTCTTTGATGACGCTCAGACGCAGACCTGGCTGACCAAAACGATTCCGGTTTCGCTGAATGCTGGGCAGAATACTCTTGCGATTGAAAAATATTGGGGCTGGATGTATTTTGACTATCTGGAGCTGATTATACCGTCTTCTCTCTGTGCGTACGGTGACCTGAATCAGGATTGTCAGGTCAATCTGGAGGATTTGGCGGTTTTGGCGGCAGGATGGCTGAATCCCTATCAGATGTCGGAGATGGCGGACGTGTCGTCCGACTGGGGGAATTGAAAACAGTTGAGCGGAGGATGATGATGAGACCGTTAGAGTGGTTTTTTGGGGGGGTCTGTGTGGTTTCAGCAGCGGCCTGGGGGGCTATTTCGGTTCAGTATTCTATCAACACGGAAAGCGGGCGGGCGATGATCAGTCCCTATATTTACGGGGCCAACTTCGACCATGTTACCTGCGGGAATCTGACGGTACGGCGAATGGGAGGAAACCGCACGACGGGGTATAACTGGGAGAACAATTTCTCCAATGCAGGCAGCGACTGGTATCATTCGAGCGACCGGTATATGTCCGCTTATCTGCCGTGGAATCAGCAGCTGATACCCGGCAAGGTCTATGCGGATTTTCGACAGGCCGATATCCAAGCCGGACGCGCATCGGTGTTGACCCTGCAGATGGCCGGCTATGTAGCGGCGGATGACTGGGGGACGGTCACGGAAGCCCAAACGGCCCCCTCCTCCCGCTGGAAAGAAGTGGTCTATAAGAAAAATGCCCCGTTTTGTGTACCGGCGGGAAGCCCCAGTACGACGGACAACTTCGTGTATATGGATGAGTTTGTCAATTATCTGGTGACAACCTTCGGGAATGCCAACACTCCGACAGGGGTGAAGTTTTATTCGCTGGACAATGAGCCGGCCCTGTGGGCTTATACGCATCCCCGGATTCATCCCAATAAGGTGGGCTGTGTGGAGCTGATTAACAGAAGTACGGCCCTGGCGTCGGCGGTTAAGGATGTGGACCCGTATGCACAGATTACCGGGCCGGTCCTGTATGGCTTTGCCGCGTTTTTGCATCTGCAGGATGCCCCTGACTGGAACAGCGTCAAGGGCAGTTACTCCTGGTTCATCGATTACTATCTGGTTCAGATGAAAAACGCCGGCACATCGGCCGGCCGGCGGCTTTTGGATGTGCTGGATTTGCATTGGTATCCGGAAGCACGCGACAATAACAATGTACGAATTACCGATTTTGCGGCAACGGAGACCAATTATGTCACGCGAATGCAGGCGCCGCGAACGCTGTGGGACAGCGGATATATTGAAAACAGCTGGATTGGTCAGTGGTTCAGCAGTTATCTGCCCCTGCTGCCGAAGATTTTCAATTCCATTCAGACGTATTATCCGGGAACCAAACTGGCGTTTACAGAATACAATTACGGCGGCGAAAACCATATCTCCGGCGGCATTGCTCAGGCGGATGTGCTGGGAATATTCGGGAAATACGGTGTGTATCTGGCGGCGTACTGGGGTGCCAACGGAGTTTATACCAACGCAGCGTTTAATCTGTACCGCAATTATGACGGCAACGGCTCAACGTTCGGCGATGTGAAGGTATCCGCCTCGATGTCGGATAAGGTCAACAGTTCCATTTATGCATCGATGTTTTCCGGACTCAACAACCGTCTTCATTTGATTGTTTTGAATAAACATCTGACGGAACCCATCAGCGGAAGTTTCGTCATCAACAGTCCCTGCCTTTATACCTCCGGTCGTGTGTGGGCCTTTGACGGCTCCAGCACCTCCATTACGGAGCGGACACCTGTTTCCGCGATTGTCAATAATGCGTTTTCCTACAGCATTCCGCCTCTAACGGCATGCCATTTTGTGCTTCAGTCCGAGCGGCCTTTGGCGGATTTGTCAGGGGATTGTCAGGTCGGGCTGGAGGATTTGGCCCTGTTCTGCGGGCAGTGGCTCGCAGAAGGGCTGGGACCGCAAAGCAGCTGCGGCGATTTCAATCGGGACGGTGTAATCGACGGGGCCGACTGGCGGTTTTTAGCCGACAGCTGGCTGCACTAACCCGGACCTTTCTTGGCCTTATCGATGGTCCTGCTTTTTGTGGCGGATGATGTGCCCTTCCACGAGGTAAATCACATCTTCAGCGATATTCGTGGCGTGGTCGGCAATGCGTTCCAGATGCCGCGAAACCGAAAGCAGATGCATCAGCAATTCCATCTGTTCCGGATGTGAGCGGATGCGGTCCTGAATGTACGCATACATTTGTTTGTGAAGGGCGTCCACTTCGTCATCGCTCAGGCAGACGTGGTGGGCGATTCGGCAGTCCAGATTGACCAGGGCGTCGATGCTTCGGCGGACCATAAACTGGCTTTTTTCGGCCATTTCTTCCAGATTCGGCGGGATTTGAATCTGTTCCTGCGAGGACAGATATTCCGCCCGCTCCGCAATGTTGACGGCCAGGTCGCCGATGCGCTCCAGGTCATTGTTGATTTTCAGGGCCGTAATGATGTATCGCAGGTCGATGGCGACGGGCTGATAGAGCGCCAGCATTTTCAGGCATTCTTCCTCAATATCGACTTCCTTGCGGTCAATCTCCGTATCCCGGTCAACAACCTGCCGGGCCAGCGTTCCATCCCAGGTTTCGACGGCTTTGACGGCTTTCCAGAGATGTTCTTCGACCCGTGAGCACTGCTCCAGAAGCATTTGCTTGAGATTCTCAATCTCCCGTTTGAGATGAACGGACATATCCGAATTCCTTTCGTTTATCCAAATCGCCCTGTGATGTAGTCTTCGGTTTCTTTTTTGGCGGGGTTGGTAAAGAGCACATCGGTCCGGCCGTATTCGATGAGTTTGCCCAGGCAGAAAAAGGCGGTGCGGTCGCTGACGCGTGCCGCCTGCTGCATATTGTGTGTGACAATCACGATGGTGTACGTGCCTTTCAGAGAAGCAATGAGTTCTTCAATTCGGGCGGTCGCCAGCGGGTCAAGGGCGGAGCAGGGTTCGTCCATCAGAATGACTTTGGGCTTATTGGCCAGCGTACGGGCGATGCACAGCCGCTGCTGCTGTCCGCCGGACAAGGCCAGGGCGGATTTGGATAAATCCTCCTTGACCTCCTCCCACAGCGCCGCATCACGAAGGCACCGTTCGACGATAGCATCCAGTTCTGAGCGGCGCCGGATTCCCTGAAGACGCGGACCATACGCCACGTTGTCATAGATGCTTTTGGCGAAGGGATTCGGCTTCTGAAAAACCATTCCGACCTGCTGACGCAGGTTAACCAGGTTGGTATTTTTGTCATAGACATTTTGTCCGCCGACGGTCAGCAGTCCGTCCGCCCGGGTGTTCGGAATCAGGTCATTCATCCGGTTGATGCACCGCAGAAACGTGCTTTTTCCACAGCCGCTGGGGCCGATAATCGCGGTCACGGAGCCGGCCTCAATGTCCATCGTAATGTTCTCGACACCAATTTTCGAACCGTAGTAAAAGCTGAAGTCTTTGGCTTGAATAATAATCCGTTCCGGCCGGACGGTCTGCTGGATTTCCGGTTTTGCTTCCGGTTCAGCCAGCCGGATCGGACCGGGCTGTCGAGGGTCGGACTGTGGAGAAAGACGTTCCATTTTCGGCCTCTGTGGGTGTTGTTTTTTCTGAATATTATCCGAAGAAAGCAGCATTTTAAATCCCTTGCAGTTTTCGGCTCATTCGCCATCGCAGGAAGATGGCCGCTAAATTCAGCACGAGAACCAGCAGAATCAGCGTCATCACCATTCCGAACTGGTTGTGAGGCACCTGCATAGCCAGGCGGTCCCCGACGGTTATATCATAGCACCCGTATGAAAGGGCCCGGGTCGGCTGAAAAAGCCATTTCAAATGAAGCCCGATGTTCGGAATCGGTCCGAGGGCGACAGCACCGGCAAAAAGAATCGGGGCGGTCTCACCGGCGGCACGGCTTAAGCTCAGAATAATACCGGTCAGAATGCCCGGCCCGGCGGCCGGCAGGGTGACGGTCAGAAATGTCCTGAATTTGCCCGCTCCCAGGGCCAGCGATGCTTCTTTATAGGACTGCGGCACAGCCCGAATGGCTTCTTCAGAGGCCCGGATTATCACGGGCAGGACCAGAAGGGCCAGGGTCATTGAGGCGGACAGAATACAGGGTTTGCCGACCATCAGAACAAAGAAAGCCAGCCCGAAAAGCCCATAGACGATACTCGGAACACCGGCCAGGGTATTGATGCAGGTGCGGATGACCCGTGTGGTGATTCCGTCCGCGGCATATTCCACCAGATAGGCGGCGGACAGCACGCCCAGCGGAACGGCGAAACACATCGAAAGAACGGTCAGCAGGAGTGTGCCGAGGACTTCCGGGCCGGCGCCGCCGAAGTAATGTCCGGCGGTGCTGTCGTCCAGAAAATACCGCCAGTAAATTGTCGGGCGGGGCTGAAGCATCGCGGCAAGATTCTGCTCCACCATCGAAAACAGAGGAGCCAGTTCCGTTTTTCCGAAAATCCCTTCGTCCGGGTCATCCCGGCGGATTTGTTTGGGAATCAGCCGTTTGTCGTCTTTGCCGGAGGGAACCCATTTGGTTTGATAAATCAGATAGTGAAGATGTTTTTGAGCCACATCCCAGCGCGTGGCGCCGAACCGGTCCTGCGGCAGAGGCGGGACGGATTCGCCGGGCAGCGGACCGAACAGTTTCCGCATTTCTGTTTTGACAATATCCAGTTCAGCAGCGTATTCGGACCGGCGGGACAAATCAATTTCCTGAAGAATCTGCCGGTACTGTTTGGAAAGCGAAAAGACAATTTCAAACGGACTGTTCTGAAAGCGGGAATTGGACCGCTGGGCATCGACGGTATCCAGCAGTGATTCCGCCTCCGCTTTATCCACTGTGTCCAGGGCCTGCAGAAAGGCATCCCGAATCTCCTTGGCCTGTTCGCGAAGCCGGGCGTATTCTTCATCTGCGACTTCCAGATAGCGAAGATGGCGGCCGAGCTGCTGATAAGCGGAACGGGCTTCCCGACTCAAAAGGGCGGTGTCAATTCCCCGGCTGAAATGCTCCAGCAGGTCCAGGGCCTCCCGGCGAGCCTGATTTGTTTGAGCCGTTCGCCTTTCCAGGTCTTCCGCCTTTCCCCGTTTGAACAGTTCTTTCTGCATTTTATCGAATTCGACGGTCTTTCGGAAGAAGACGGCTTTGCTGCCTTTCCAGAGCATCGGAAACAGGAAGAGCATCAGGGCAACCGCCAGAAACAGTACGGAACTGCTGCACAGGGCCGTAAAAAACGCATTTTTTATTTGACGCCAGAGAGTCATCGCTTCGACTTTTTCATTTGCAGAATAAAATGTTCACTCAGCAGATTCAGACAAAAGGTGAAAATCAGCAAAACCAGACCGATGGCAAAAAGCGAATGAAAGTGAATTGTGCCCTGCGGCACTTCGCCCAGTTCGCCGGCGATGGTGGCGGTCATCGTGCGGACGGATTGAGACAAATCCCACCAGGGAGAGGGAATCTGCGTGGCATTGCCGGAGGCCATCCAGACCACCATCGTTTCTCCGACAGCACGCATCATCCCGAGGATTACGGCCGCCAAAATGCCGCTGTGGGCGGCGGGAATCACAACCCGCAGAAGCGTTTCCGCCCGCGTGGCGCCCAGACCATAGGATGCCTCGCGAATTTCTCGTCCGACGGCCGTAAGGGCATCTTCCGCCACACTGATGATGGTCGGCATCGCCATAATTGACAGGATTATCGAAGCATTCAGGGCATTGGTGCCGGTCGAAAACCCCAGATGTTTCTGAAGCCAGGGGGCTACAACCATCACCGCAAAAACCCCATAGGCCACCGAAGGAATAGCGGCCAGAATTTCAATCAGGGGCTTGCAGACCTGACGTGTGCGAAAGGAAGCAATGTCGCTCAGAAAGACGGCGGCCAGCAGGCCGGTCGGTACGGCAATCAGCAGGGAGGTGACGGTGACATAAAAAGACCCGGCAATGATAGCCAGAATGCCGTATTCCGGATGAGCCTGGTGTTCAGGAAACCAGCGCCGGCTCGTAAGAAACTCTGTGATTCTCTCTCGGGGTGAAACTCCGCTTTCCGTAAAGAAAGGAGCTGCCTGGCGAATGACAAAAACGAAAATCAGAAGAACGGCTGCTACCGAGCAGAATGTGACGACAAACAGAAAAGACTTCACAAACCAGGATAGCAGGGTGCTTCGCAGGTCATCTCGAAACGTAAGACGCAGCGGCCGGGGAAACCGTACCGCTTCATCTGATTGACTGACGGCTGTTGTCATACCTTGCCTCAGGAGTCTTGGGTGAGCCGTATTAATATTCAGTCAACGGTACAAATCCCTTGGCTTCAATAATCTCCTGCCCTTTTTCCGTCAGATAGAAGGTGCAGAAGGCATGTACAATCGAACCGAGTTTGGGATAGCCGTTCGTGAAGAGAAACAGAGGCCGGCTGACAGGATAGATGCCTTTGGCGATCGTAGAGCGGGTCGGCGTAACGCCGTTGATTTTCAGGGGTTTGACATACCGGTCAAGGAATCCGATGCCGACATATCCGATGGCGCCGGGGGTGCTTCGAATCCGGGCATGGGCCTGCGGATTGGAGTTGACGTATTCAACGTTAGGGGCCATCTTCTCATTGTTCATTACCATCGAATGGAAGGATTCATAGGTGCCGCTGGAGGTGTCCCGGCTGACGGGAACAATCGGCATATCCGGACCGCCCAGCTCTTTCCAGTTCGTGATTTTGCCCATGTAGATATCCCGAACCTGGTCCATGCGAAGTTCAGAAATCGGATTGGAAGGGTGGACGACGATGCAGACCCCGTCCATCGCAATCACGTGGGCCACGGGATAAACTCCTTTTTCAATGGCCTGCTGGAACTCCTTGTCTTTCATAAAACGGCTCATCATCGCGATGTCGCATCGGCCGTCAATGAGAGCCGCTGCGCCATCCCCGCTGCCGGTTTTCTTGACCGTGATGGAGACATCCGGATGCAGTTCCTTGAATACCTCGGCAAAGGCATCCCCAAGCGGCCCTACAGTGGTTGAGCCGTCGATTTGGAGAACTTTATCAGCGGCTCCGGCCCAACAGACAAGAAGACTGAATCCAATCAGTACTGTTGACAGATTTCTGAACTGATACGCGCTCATTCTTTTCCCTTTCCATTCATTTAAAAAAAGAAATGTCCTGTAGAATATTCCGTACTCTACAGGACATCTGTTAGCGTTTCGTTAGGAAACGGTTAATAGGTCGTGAAAATCAGAATTTCACGACAAAATCGAGCTGGATACGCTTGTAATCTTCGTTTGGTTTCTGTTCGAGTTTGTCAGCTAAATAATAGCTAATGCCAAAGGAAGCATTCTTGGCGAGGATGTAGGTCCAGTTTATCTTGTGTCCTTTTACGTTTGTCCCGCCGTCTGCAAAGTCGGAATCGGCAAACGCGCCCAGCACAGCATCGGCTTCGAGGTCACGATAGCTGTAGGTGAAATCCCATGTGCCAGGGTCTTTGGCCTTGTTGAAGGTAAAGCCGGCCAGCCAGCCGGTATCCTCCTTAACGCCGGAGGCTGTATTAATGACATAGTCACCGAATGCGGCAAACGGATAGGAGCCGAGTTTGAAGGCATACTGACCGAAGGCATTGACGAGGTTATAATCATAGAGGTAGTTTGTGCCGCCATTGGAGTTGCCCGCGGCTCCGTTGTCGATGACCTGGCTGTTAATAGCGGGAAGAGCTTGCCCTTCGACGTTGGAGTAGTCGTAGTAGGACACTCCGAAGGTGGCTTTGGATTTATCCTCAAAGGTATGAGCCAGGCCGACTTGTCCGCCGAACATCCGCTTGTCGGCTGAACTGCCGTTTTCTTCGATATAGCCGACAAAGGCATTGATAAACAGCTCATCTTTTTCCGTCCAGGGTTTGGTGTACTGCAGACCAATTCCTTCCGGATTGACATCGCTGTCCCAAATTAAGTCACTTTTGCCGACGTAGAAAGGATTGTAGGTCTTACCGGCAAGGACGGTCAGACCTTCAACGGCTTTTGGCGTGTAGGCCACATAGGCCCGGTCAACCCAGAGGTTTTTGCCGGCCCAGTAGTCACCAAGGGTCTGGTTGGCGGCGTTGGCAGCGGAACCCGGGATAATCGCACCGTCTTCATCTTTGAGGAATTCAGAAGTGGCTACTCGGAAGTCGAAGAGATATTCCTCATTGATTTGGAACTGTACGCCGACACGGGCGCGGATGCGGTGACGGTCGTCCTTCGGATCAGACTTCCAATCCCGATCGCGGCACTCATACCGATAGCGGAAATCCCCGTAGAGTTTGATTTTTTCCAGCCAGCTGAGCGTCTCGGGGATTTCAAAGCCGCCGCTTTCCTGCACTTTGGCAAGCTTCTGGGCCTGTTCCTTTTGAGCGGCCTCCATCTTGAGCAGGCGGTTGTTCATTTCTGCCAGCTGGTTGTACAGTTTTTCCTGTTCTTTTCGCAGTTCGCTGATTTCATCGGCCCAGGCGGTGCCGAAAAGCAGAACTGCGAAAACCGCCGTCCATGTCCATTTCCATTTTCCTGTCATAACTGTACCTCCACATAAAGGAATAATTGCGTGTTCAAACCGCTTGAAGACACGCCGAATTTCCTTCAAAAAACGGTTAATTCGTTTTCAAAGAAGTTTTTCCCGGATAAAAAATTATCGTCAGATTTCCGTTTTTTCTGAATTTTCCGGGTGAAAAATCCGGAGGGTTTGAAATGGCAGGCAGCCCCTGCTTTTTAGGGAGTCCTAAAAAAAAGAGCACGACAATACAGATACTTTATGAAGCGGTTTGGCCGGGCAGTCAAACAGGTCAGGAATTTTCTGCAGGCAAAAAAATGGAAAACGTGCTTCCTTTGCCCACGGTGCTGTCCACCTGGACCGTGCCGTTGTGAGCCAGGACGATGTGTTTGACAATAGCCAGACCCAGTCCGGTACCGCCTAAAGCACGGCTGCGGGCCTTATCAGCCCGATAGAACCGTTCGAACAGACGCGGCAGATGTTCTTTGGCAATCCCGCAGCCGCTGTCTTTTACGTCGATGCGAATGGAGGGCCCCTCACGAGAGGCCTGAAGAAGGATAGATTGGCCTGTTTCGCTGTATTTTATCGCATTATCAATCAGGTTAACCAGGGCCTGAATAAGCAAAGAAGAGTTGACAAAGGCTGTCAGGTTATCCGGACAGTTGATTTGCAGGGAGATTTGTTTCTGGTTGGCCTGGTGCAGACAGCATTCAACGGCTTCTTTAAGAACGGTTTTCAAAGAAACGGTCTGGCGGGTGATGGCGGATTCCTGGGTCTGCTGTTCAATGGCTGACAGGGTCAAAAGGTCTTCGATGATGGAATTGAGCCGTTCCGTCTGGCGGCGCATGATTTCCAGGAATCGATGGAGGTCTTCGGGGTTGTCTTTCGCACCGTCCAGGAGCGTTTCAATGAAGCCCTTAATACTGGTAACAGGGGTTTTCAGCTCATGGGAGACATTCGCCACAAAATCGCTTTTGACCCGCTGGGCTTTATACACATCCGTAATATCGTTAAGAACAATCAGGGTTCCGATGCGGTTTCCTTCCCGATCCATCAGAACACTGCTGCGGGCCTGAATGGAACGGGATTGGTCAGGTTCCCGAAACAGCAAATGTTCTTCCAGGGATTCCGCACTGACCAGGGCCTTTTGGACGAAGTCGTGAAATTGCGTGTTGCGGATAATTTCCGGCAGCGTCCGCCCGACCGGGTCCGGGACGGTAATCTGCAGAAGTTTACAGGCGGCGTTATTAATACTGATACAGCGGTTTTGCAGGTCCATCGCCAGAACGCCTTCGCTCATGCTGGTCAAAACAGCCTGCTGTTCATTCCGCTGAGCGGTAATGGTGTCCAGCCGCTGAATCAGTTCCTGAGCCATTTTGTTCATGGATTTGGCCAGCGAGGCAAACTCCCGTGTCCTGGCCGGCGGCATCCGGACGCTTACATCTCCTTCGGCCAGCCGGCGGGCGGCCGCCTCCATTTCTTTCAGCGGTCTGGTCAGACGCCAGCAGATCAGCCACAGCAGCAGGGCCAGAAAAACTCCCGCAGGAACAGCGGAGAGCATCATCTGGCGGCGGATTTGCCCTAAAATCTCATCCATTTGTTTGACGGATGCGGCGGTGCGGATAAACAGAGAGGGGTTCTCCGCCGGATAGGGAACGGCGACGTATAGAAAACGCTCTCCGAGAGTCGTGCTGGGGCGGATATCATATCCCACATGCCCGCCAAGGGCCTGCTGAATTTCCGGTCGGGAAAGATGGTTGTCCATCAGCGAGGGGTCTTTGTCGGATTCGCCCAGCACCTTTCCATCCAGGGTGATGACGGTGATGCGGGTGGCGGTTTGACGGCCGAGTGTTTTGCACAACTGGTCAATGGCCGGCGGGTCAAACGGCTCTTTGACGGCAGCGGCAATTTGCGACTGAACAAAGACCGCACGGATTCGCAGCTCTTCCTTTTTTTCTTCCAGGAAATTCTTTTGGAGAACAGTAGACAGGGTCCAATACAGGGCAGCCAGGAAACAGAGCAGGAGGATGAGAACTGCCGGATAAATTTGCCAGAGAAGAGCCTGCCGTTTGGCCATAAAGAGCGTTCAGCTTTCCTCCCGAAAACGATAGCCGACTCCCCGAACCGTTTCAATCAGGTCGCCGGCCTTGCCGAGTTTCTTTCGCAGGCCGACAATCTGCACGTCCACAGACCGGTCGGTGACAGGATAGTCAGGCCCGTGGACAGCATCGACAATCTGATAGCGGGTGAAGACCCAGCCGGGACGAGCAGCCAGAAAATGCAGCATCTTGAATTCTGTAGAAGTCAGCTCCACTTCTTTGCCGTTTACAAAAGTTCGGTGTCGGCCCGGGTCTATTTCTATATTGTGTATCTTGATAACCGATTTCTCACTCGGCGGCGGCGCTTCTGTACGCCGCAAGACGGCTTTAATTCGGGCCAGGAGAACTTGCGGGCTGAAAGGTTTGGTAATGTAATCATCCGCTCCCGCCTCCAATCCTGCGACTATATCGGATTCTGTCCCTTTAGCGGTCAGAATGATCACGGGAATTCTCGATAGGTCCGTACTGCTTTTTAGAGTCCGACAGACCTGAAGCCCATCGATTTTGGGTATCATTAAATCAAGCAATACAAGGTCCGGTTTTGTTGTTTCTGCCTTGGCCAAGGCAGTTTTCCCGTCCAAAGCCGCCTCGCATTGATAGCCGTTCTTGCGAAGATTATATTGAATCAGCTCTTGAACATCTTCTTCATCTTCTACAATCAAAATCTTTTTGGGAACCATTTTGTTTCCTCAAATTTAGGTTTTTTCTTGTTCCCATTTACTTTCGGATTGTTCGAATAGGATTAAGAAGATGTTAGAAAGCTGTTTAGGTGCCGCTTATTTCTTTTTGTATGCCTCTTTCGGGTCATAGACCTTTTGTGCCACCAGCTCCAACTGTTCGGAGGTGCCTTTTTTCAAAGCCCGATAAAAACAGGATTGATAGCCTACATGGCATTGCCCTTGGTCCACTTCCACCTTTAGAAGAAGACAATCCTGGTCGCAATCTGTCAGAATTTGCACGACTTTTTGGACGTGACCGCTCTCCTCCCCTTTTTTCCACAGTTTTTTTCTGGAGCGGCTGTAATATACGGCATTCCCGGTCTGAATCGTCAGCTTAAGGGCCTCCTCATTCATATAAGCAACCATCAGCACTTGCCCGGACCGAGCGTCCTGAGCGATTGCGGTAATCAGACCGTTTGCATCAAAACGTGGAGTGAATTGAAATCCTTCCTCCAATTGGACATCTGCTGCCACTAAAGTTTCCTTTCCGAAATTGACCATTCCTGTTTGACCATCTTGCCGCTTTTTGTTTTAACGGGTATGATACGGAAAAACAAGCATTTATCAGGAAGATTCGTTGCACGAAAGGCAGCAGACGATTCGGAATAGGGTGTTTTTTGTCCTTCGGCTCTGTGTCGTCGCGGGGGCGTGCTATCTGATTTTTAAAAATCTGAACTATCAGGAATTTGCCGGTTCTTTCAAACAGCTCAAGGCCTGGGTTATTGGAGTCGCCGTTGCCGTTAAATTTATCACGGAAAGTGCAATGGCCTTCCGCTGGTGGATTCTCCTGCGTGCGTTGGGGGTTTTTATCCCTCTGAAAACGGCTCTTCGGCTCCATTTTCACGGACTTTTTTTCAGCAGTTTTCTGCCGAGCTCGACAGGGGGCGATTTTATTCGAGCCTGGTATGTGACTCGACATACCGAGAAACGAGGTCTGTCAGCGCTGAGTGTTTTTGTGGATCGATTTGCCGGATTGTTTTCCACGGCCTTGATTGCAGTTGTAACCTTTGTTTTCTGGTTTGACAGGTCCGTTTGGCCCTTGGCAGATGCCGGAACGGCCGGCCAAACGATAAGCCGCTTTATTCTGATTTCCATCGTGTTAAGTGTTTTGGTGTTGTCCGCCGGTTTGTTCTGGATTGTACGGAAAACCCCAAACCGGGTTTCTGAAACTGACGGGTTTTTGGTAAAAATCATTCAAAAATCCCTTCTTTATACCAGAGAAATCATATCAGCATTCTTCCGAAAATGGTGGCTTTTTCCCGTCCTGATTTCCCTTACGATTCTTTTTCAGAGTCTGACTTTTATCAGTTTTTGGCTGATTGGGATGGATTTGGGGGTTGCCGGGCAGTTACGACATTATTTTTTGTTCTTTCCGCTGGTGTGGGTGATTGGGGTTATTCCGGTCAGCATAGCCGGTCTGGGGATTTTGGAGGGAGGGGTCGTTCTGCTGTTTGTCAAAGTTGCCGGGGCCAGTCCGGAGACGGCGGCTGCTTTGGCGGTTTGCCAGCGGGCCCTGTTTTTGATTGTTTCGATTCCGGGTATTTTTGTCCACTTGAGAGCGGATTATCTGCCCAAGACCAAAGAACATATTTTTATTGACGGGTCGGAGTAATTCGGATACATTCAGCCCATTGTAAGATATTGTACGGCAAGTCCTTTGGACAGCGAAACGCCGGGGACGAGCCGTTCGCAGCCCCGTAAATAAGGATAGACGGGGGCCTTAAATAAAGAAACTTTCACGGCTGTCGTGATAGTGATAAACTTTTCAGCCCGACCTAAGATGGTTAGGGTAAAAATCGGACATGCAGGCATTGCGAAACTTCAAGACCTATTTTTTCAGGGGGATGGCAGCACTCCTGCCGACAATCCTGACTATCTGGATATTTGTTCAATTGTATGTTTTTATTCAGGATTCCGTTAGTATTTATGTAAATAGGGCCTTGGTTTGGGTTTTGCACTCGCTGAATACCGCCTGGGAGAAGGATTTTCTCGAATCCTTTTGGGTGTACGGCCCCGGAAAAATTTCCGGTTTCATTATTACGATTGTCGGGGTTGTGATTCTGGGGGCGTTTTTGGCGAGCATGGCAGGACGGACCCTGTGGCATTTTTGGGAAAGGATTTTTTTTAAAATCCCCCTGATAAAACAGGTTTATCCGTATATCAAGCAGGTGACGGACTTTTTTCTGGTCCGGAGGGAGCTGGCTTTTAATCGGGTTGTGGCGCTGGAATATCCGCGCAAGGGAATCTGGTCGATTGGGCTTGTGACGGGGCAGGGACTTCAGGGGGTTACCCGAAACAACCCTCAAAGTTATTTGACGGTTTTTGTTCCGTCTTCACCGACCCCGTTTACCGGGTATGTGGTTACGGTTCCCCGGGAAGACGTGCTGGAGCTGGATTTGACGATTGAAGAGGCCCTTCGATTTGTCATCAGCGGCGGAGTGATTACGCCGACGGAACATCAGGCCTTTCAGCAGGCCCTGCGTCAGGAAAAGGAAAAACAAGCTGTTTCGTAATACAAACCTTTATTGGAAAAGGGGATATCGATGCTTTTTACGATTACCGGTCGGCATATTGAAATTACGGATGCGATTCGGGACCATGCCAAAAAGCGAGCCGATAAGCTGCCGCGGTTTCACAGCAATATCGCCCGCGTGGAGGTTTTGGTGGAGGAAGGGGAAGGTCCCAATTTTACGGTGGAAGTCATCTCGCATGTTGAGCACGAAGACTTGATCGCCGCCAAAGAGATGCGTCCGGACCTCTATGCCGCGCTGGATGCTGCCTTTGACAAAATGGTCCGACAGCTGAAAAAGAAGAAGGAAAAGCAGCGGAACAACAAACGGAGCGGAGTGGTCGGACCGGAAGTATTCGGAGGGGAACCGGAGCGGGAGGATGTGGCCTAAAACATTTGCCCGGCGAAAGCGGGACCTGTCTGTGCCCGAATGCCGGAACTGCATTTTGGTTCAGGAGTCCGTATGAAATTGTCAGACATTGTGTGTTTTTCGGCAATCGTCCCGGAGCTGGAGGCCAAGGACCGCAATGGGGCGATTCGGGAATTGGTAGGGCTTCTTCATCAAAGCGGCTGTTTGGGAACCTGTGACCCGGAGAAACTGGTTCGTGCGATTATTCAGCGGGAAAATGAAGCCAGTACCGGCATGGGCAAAGGGGTGGCTCTTCCGCATATTAAGGCGGAGGGAATCGCCGAGCCGGTCGCTGCCATCGGACGGAGCAGTCATGGAATCGATTTTCGGGCGCTCGACAAGCAGCCGGTCTATACGGTTCTGCTGCTGGTCAGCCCCAAAGACAACCCGGATAAGCATCTTCAGGCCATGGAGATTCTGTTCCGGAATCTGAATCAGGACGATTTTCGGCGGTTTCTGCGTCAGGCCCAGACGGCCGAGGAGATTGCTGAGATTATACGAGATGCCGGCTGAGGCGCATGTTCGGAACGTTGCAGAAAGCGGAAACGACAGATTCCAGACAAAGGCGAATGGATTGTGAGTGAACCGGTTGCGGAAATTGAGGTGGAGATTCAGAATGAAGAGGGTCTTCATTTGCGCCCTGCGGTGCAGTTTGTGGACCTGGCCAGCCGGTTTCGCTCTGCGATAACGGTGTCGCACGGTTCGGTTCAGGCGGACGCCAAGAGTGTGATGGAAATGACCCTTTTGGCGGCGGCGTGCGGCAGCCGTCTGAAAATTCGGGCTGTCGGTCCGGATGCCCACGAGGCGATTGCGGCTCTCGGGGAGCTGGTCGCAAAAAATTTCCATTCGGCCCCCCAGTCAGCGGATGCGAGAAAAAAAGGATAACCTGCCGACATGGAACTGCGAAAAGGCATAGCCGTTTCACCGGGGATAGCCATTGCCCGGGCGATGGTGATTGATTCGAAGGATTATCGAATTCCCCGCCGGTCGATTATGGCCTCCCAGCGCGCCGGCGAAATCAAACGGGTTCGGCGTGCGTTTGCGGATGCCATCCGCGAGCTGGACCAGATTCAGACGGCCAAGCGAATTGAGGAGGGCTCGATTCGGGACATTTTCGCCGTGCACATGCGGTTTCTTCGCGACAAGCGCTTTCTCAAGCGGATTACGGATTACATCGAGAAGGAGCTGGTGACGGCGGAATATGCCGTTTCGACGATTCTGCGGGAGATTGCCTCGCATTTTGAGAAGGTCGATGATGTCTATATCAGCGAACGGGCGGCGGACATCTACGATATTGAACGGCGTCTGCTGACGCATCTGCTGGGCAAGGTGGCCGAAGAGGTCGAGCACCTCCGGGAGGAAGTGGTGATTGTCGCCCATGACCTGGCTCCGACTCAGACGGCCAGTTTCAACAAAACCTTTGTCAAAGGGTTTGCAACAGAGCGCGGCGGTCGGACCAGCCATACGGCGATTATCGCCCGCTCGCTGGGGATACCCGCCGTCGTGGCGCTGGAAGGGCTGATGAGCTGCGTGACGGCTCAGAGCACCGTCATTATCGACGGCAACCGCGGGTTGGTGGTGATTGACCCCGATGAGACCACGCTGGAGGAATACCGCACCTATGCCCGCCGCTTTACGGAGTTTGAGCATGAGCTGGACGGCTTTCGGGATCTTCCGGCCGTCACCCGCGACGGCGTGCCGATTACCCTGCTGGGCAATGTGGAGTTTCCGGATGAGGCGGAGGTGGTCCTGCAGAAGGGCGGTCAGGGCATCGGGCTGTACCGGACGGAATTTTTGTATCTGTACGGCGGCACCGAGCCCACGGAGGATGACCACTATCATGCGTATTCGGAAGTGGCTCGGCTGATGAACGGCAAACCCATCGTCATCCGGACGATGGATTTGGGGGCGGATAAGGTGCCCCATACCACGCGCCATCCGCAGGAGGCCAATCCGGTGCTGGGGCTTCGATCGATTCGATACTGCCTGCAGAACCTGCCGCTGTTTAAGACGCAGCTGCGGGCGATTCTCCGGGCCTCGACACTGGGGGATGTGCGGGTGATGTTCCCGCTGATTACCACTATGCAGGAGCTTCGCCAGGCCAAGATGATTCTGCGGGATGTGATGGAGGATTTGGACGAATACGGGGTCCCGTACAATGCGCAGATGCCGGTGGGGATTATGATTGAAACGCCCAGTTCGGCGCTGACGGCGGGCCTTTTGGCGCTGGAGAGCGATTTTTTCAGCATCGGCACCAATGACCTGATCCAGTACACCCTCGCGGTGGACCGGGGAAACGAGCATGTTTCCACGATGTACTCCGGGGCGGAGCCGGCGGTGCTGTATCTGATTCGCAGTGTAATACACGATGCCAGCAAAGCCGGCATCGGGCTGAGCATCTGCGGGGAAATGGCTTCCGAGCCCGAGTTTGTGATGCTGCTGCTGGGGATGGGGGTGCGGATTCTGTCGATGGCTCCGCCGCTGATTCCGGAGGTCAAGAAGATTGTCTGTTCGGTCACGATTGAGGAGTGCAATCTTCTGGCCCGCAAAGTGGCAACCATGGATTCCCAGCGTCAAATCAAGAATCTGCTTCGAGATGCAGCCAGCCGGATTCTGCCGGTGGAATACTGACATAAACGGCGGAGGCGGATTGGGATGAACCGGCGGACAGCCATGAGGATTGTGTTTGATATTCAGGGGGATTTGTGTGTTCTTTCGCATCGGGAAACGATGACGATGTGGGCCCGGGTCCTGGCCCGTTCCGGGCTGCCGGTTTCCTTCAGTGCGGGGTTTAATCCGCATCCGCGTCTGTCGCTTCCTTTGCCGCGTGCGGTCGGAGTGGAAGGCGAAGGGGAAGTGCTTTGGGTTCAATTGGAAAGGGTGTGCACCCTGTCTGAAACGGAAGGTCTGGCTCAGAAACTTCCGGCGGGCTGCACAATCCGGTGTATCGAGGTTCCGGCGAGTCCGGGTCCCCGGCAGGCGGTGCGAGCGGATTATGTTTTTGAGCGGGGGGAAGAGGTTTCTGCAGACTTCTGGCTCGAGCGGCTCCAGTGGGCTCAGCAGCAGCTTTTGTCAGGAGAACCGATTTGGCGGGAAAGACAAAAACCCGGCCGGCAAAACAAGATTCTGGATGTTCATTCGTATCTGGAGGGAATCCGCGGGGATTCCGAGCGGATTTGTCTGGTCTGCCGAATCACGCCGGAGGGGACGCTTCGTCTGGAGGAAATGCTGGACTGGCTGGGGCTGAAACGGGAGGACCTTGCGGGGCCTCCGCGAAGAAACAATGTAGTCTGGACGGACAATTGAGCAGCGGGGTTTGTAAAGATGGCACGTGAAATGCTGGTAAATGTTGCAGAAGGGGAAGAATGCCGAATCGCCGTCGTGGACGACGGGGTGCTGGAGGAACTGTACATCGAACGGGCCAATGTGGCCAGCACCGTCGGCAATATTTATAAGGGCCGTATTGTCAATATTGAGGCGGGGATTCAGGCGGCGTTTGTGGATTTTGGGCAGCCCAAGAGCGGCTTCCTGCACATCAGCGACCTGCATCCGCGGTATTTTCCGGAAGGGCAGGACAAGGAGGAGGAAAAAATCGGCCGGCGTCAGTCGGTAACCCAGCGTCCTCTGATTCAAAAATGTCTGAAGAAGGGAATGGAAATTATTGTGCAGGTGATTAAGGAGGGCATCAACACCAAGGGCCCCACGCTGAGCACCTATATTTCCCTGCCGGGCCGGTATGCTGTTTTGATGCCCTGGATGAATCAGGTGGGGGTTTCGCAGAAGATTGAGGATGAAGCGGAGCGCAAACGGCTTCGGGAGCTGGCCTCGACGCTCAAACTGCCCAAGCAGTCGGGACTGATTATCCGCACAGCCGCGCAGATGGCGACCAAACGGGAGCTGCAGAACGACGTGTCGTATCTGTCGCGATTGTGGAATGCGATTCTCAAACGCAGTGAGACCGAAAAGGCCCCGGCACTGATTTATCAGGAGTCGGATTTGGTCATCCGGACGGTGCGGGATATTTTTGACAGCCGCATCAGCAAGATTTACTGCGACAGTGAGGCTATTACCCAGAAAATTAAGGATTTTCTGGGCATTGTGCAGCCGCGGATGTGCAGCCGGGTGGTTTATTATGACGGAAAGGTGCCGCTGTTCAGCCGATTCCGAATTGAGCAGGAGATTGAGAAGATTCAGTCTCCGTATGTGCCGCTCAAGAGCGGCGGCTCGCTGGTGATTGAGCAAACCGAGGCGCTGGTGGCCATCGATGTCAACAGCGGCAAATACCGCAAACAGGACAACGCCGAACAGACGGCCCTGAAGATTAATCTGGAGGCGGCCAAGGAGATTGTGCGGCAGCTGAAGCTGCGGGATTTGGGCGGCCTGATTGTCTGCGATTTTATCGATATGCGGGACGGAAAGAATCGCCGGGAGGTGGAGCGGGTTTTTCGGGAGGCGCTCAAGAGCGACCGGGCTCGTTCGCGTGCCCTGAAGATGAGCCAGTTCGGTCTGATTGAGCTGACGCGGCAGCGCATTCGTCCGTCGCTTCAGCTGAGTACCTATCAGAAATGTCCGCATTGTCAGGGCCGCGGGCTGGTCAAGAGTTATGAATCGCAGGCGATTGAGCTGATTCGTCTGCTGCAGACGGCGGCGGCCCGCAAAGAGATTCAGAAGATTGAGCTGCGCGTCCAGCCGGAGGTTGCGGATTTTCTTCAGAATCAGAAACGGTCGGTCCTGGTGCGCCTGGAAACGGAAAATGAAAAGGAAATCGCGGTCCATGCAGACTGGAAAGCGGATGGGCAGACTCCTAAAATCACTTGCTATGATGCGCGAGGCAACGAGGTGAAAATTTGAATAAGAATGGGACAAAATCAAAGGAATGTTCCTCAATAAAGCCGGATTTGGCTTATGCCAGACGGGTGATTGAAGCAGAAGCGGCCGGAATCGCCGGGCTGGTTTGTTTGGTGGAATCGGCGGCTTTTGCGGAGGCTGTGCGTCGGATTTACGAATGCCGCGGTTCGGTTATTGTGACGGGGGTCGGCAAGGCCGGCCAGATTGGTCAGAAAATCAGCGGCACACTGGCCTCAACGGGGACGCCGAGTCATTTTCTGCATCCGACCGAGGCGCTGCACGGCGACCTGGGCCGGGTCGGGCCGGAGGATGTAGTCCTGGCGCTCAGCCACAGCGGGCGTAGCGATGAAATTCTGCGGCTGGTGGAGCCGCTCAAACAGCGAGAGATTTCGCTGATCAGCATTGTGGGAGACGGGCAGTCGCCGCTGGCCCGCTACAGCGATTTGGTGCTGTGCATGGGCGTTCAGGAGGAGGCCTGTCCGCACGGTTTGGCGCCGAGTGTTTCGACGACCTGTATGCTGGCCCTCGGAGATGCGCTGGCGCTGACGGTGATGAAGGCGCGGAACTTTACAATCGAAGATTATGCGCGGTTTCATCCCGGCGGGGCTTTGGGAGCCCGGCTGATTACCGTGGGCCAGTCGATGTGGTTTAAACGGGGCGAGACCCTGCCGCTGGCTCTGGAGACGGATACGGTGGAGGAGATGCTGAACAAGACGGCTGCGCTGAAGCGCCGCGGGGCGGTGATGATTGTGGATGAGGCGGGCAGACTGAAGGGGATTATTACGGACGGGGACCTTCGCCGTGCGATGACGCGGCTGGGCGCGGAGGTGTTTGCCCGCAGGACGGCGGACTTAATGACATCGCCCTGCAAGCGGGTGACGGAAGAGACCCTGGCGGCCGAGGCGATGGCGATTTTCCATAAATACCGGATTGATGAACTGCCGGTGGTGGATGCACAGGAACGGCCGGTGGGGTTAATCGATGTACAGGATATTGTCAGTCTGAAAATTGTTCAGTAAGGATGGAGATGGCGGCCAAAACCCGAGGAAATCTGAATCGAATTCGTCTGCTGCTTCTGGATGTGGACGGGGTCCTGACCGATGGGAGTCTTCTGATTCATCCGGACGGCTCGGAGAGCAAGTGGTTTAATGTCTATGACGGACATCGGATTCGGATGTGGCAGCGGGCGGGTCTGCTGTGCGGGCTGCTGAGCGGCCGACAGTCGGAGGCGACGCTGCGGCGGGCCGAACAGCTCCAGATTTCGCTGGTTCTGCAGGGCTGCGCGGAAAAACTGCCTGCCTTTGAGCAGGTGCTGTCGGATATGCAGCTGGAGCCGGATGAGGTGGCCTATGTGGGGGATGACTGGATGGATTTGCCGATTCTGCGGCGGGTCGGGTTTGCCGCAGCGGTGGCCAATGCTCCGAAGGAAGTGCGGCAGTATGCGGATTATGTAACGGCCTGCGAGGGGGGAAAGGGAGCCGTGGCGGAGGTGATTGAATATCTTTTGCGGACGACCGGACGCTGGGATGACCTTTTGAAACCATATCAGGTGTAGCCGATGGCGGAACGAAGTTGGATTCGAAGAACAGCATTAGCCGCAGCGGGGCTGGCCGCCGCCGCCGCGGTCTTTATAATTTTCGGGCGGCTCAGTCCGTCTGTATCTGTTCCGTCTCCCAAGACGGCTCCGGTTGCTGTGCCGGATATTCCGAAACGGTCCGGAACGGAAAACCGTCCGATTGCAGATACGTCAATTGAGCTGGTGGAAAACAGCCGCTGGGTGCGCCGCGACCCGCAAACCAAACGGGTCATAGAAATCGGCGGTTTTACCAAACTGCTTACGCCCACGGAAGGCACGGCGTACTGGATTGTAGAGTCCCCGTATCTGATTCGGTATGAAGACCGTTTCGTCTGCCGCATTGACGCCCGACGCGGACGGATTCAGATGGACACCAGCGGGCAGGTTCCGTCCAATGTCGAACTTCGTGAGCAGGTAATCCTGCAAATACGGGCACCGGAGGGCCAAGAGGACGAAATCTCCGCGCAGATTTTTCTGGAGGATTTGACCTACAACAGCGAACGGTCTGAATTTTTCACCGAAGGCCCCGTTCAGGTCGTCTCACAGGAAGCCGAGCTGAAGGGAAAGGGGCTGATGCTTGTTTACAATCCGCGTTTGAGCCGGATGGAATATCTGGAAGTGCGGAATCTGGATTATCTGCTGATTAAAGAAGCAGCCGGACTTGGCACGTCCGATTCAGCCAAAGAAGCCGAAGGCGGGCCCGCAAACATGCTTGCGGGGCCTTCGGAAAAAGACGGACAGTCCGCTTCCGCATCGGGGACTGCCGAACCGCTTTACTACGAATGCAGCCTTCGAGACGATGTGGTGGTTCAGTACGGTACGCGGCTGGTTGTGGCCGGAGCTGACCAGGTCAACATTCGTCAGATTCTCTGGCAGAAAAGTGCGAAGGACTCAGCGCCGGCAAATCCGCCGCGTCCGGAACCGATGTCGTCGGAGCCGCCGGTTCAAGGGCCGGTTTCGCTAAAGCTGCCGGAAGCAGAAACAAGGACAGACAACCCGGTCCGGCCTGCGGAGAATGAGGTCTTGATTACCTGTCGGGGCGGGGTTGTTATTCAGGCTGCACCGGAGCAGAAGCCGACCGGAGAAATGAAACCGGTCTCAGCGGTCGAGATGATCGGTCGGCTTCGGATTGAGCGGCTGGCGGACGATTCCCAAACGAGGATTCCGCTGGCGGTTTGTTCGGCCCTGCGGTATGTGCTGGCCGAGGATGTGCTCGAATTGTTTTCGGATTCCAAAGACAATCCGATTTGGCTGTATCTGGACCGCTCCGGAGACCGAATCCGCACCCTGGGGAATGTCTTCTGGGACCGCCGGAGCAATCTGGCGCGGGTTGACGGACCGGGACAGGTCTTTCTGGAAGGAGATGCCTCAAAATCCGGTGAAGGCCGCAAAGAGGTGCTTTTCCATGGACCGATGGATTTGGAGTTTGCTCCGGCACCTTCGGATTCACTGCTGTCGCTGAAAACGGCCAATCTGGCCGGCGGCGTGGAGGCCCTTTGGGAAAAGGAGGGCCTTCGGAGCCGCTCGCAGCAGGCCTTTTTGGCCTTCGAACCGCTCACGAGCAAACCGCGTCTTCTCGATTTGAAAGGCAATGTCCAGTTTGAAACCAACTCAGGGGGACAGTCGTCGCGAGTCGAGGCCCGGCAGTCCACGTTTCATTTTGACCCGTCCGGACAGGTCAAACAGGCCCATTTGGCCGGACAGGTGCGGATGACGACTCCGGACCAAACGGTGGAGTCGGATTCAGCGGACATTGCTTTCGAGCAGACGAAGGAGGGCCGCCTGGTGCCGGCCCAGGTCCAGCTGCAGGGCCGTTCTCAGATTCAAAGCCGACCGCAGGAAGACCTGCCTCCGGCCCGGTTTGAGGCCCTTCGCATCGATTATGATTTCCTTCGGGGCACCGCCCGTGCAGCGGGCCCTGTCTTCTTTGCCTTTTATACGCCTGCAGACGCCTCCACGCCGCTCCGGACGGAACCGATTCCGGTGGAAATTACGGCGGAGGATTTTGCAGAGTTTTCGACGGACGGGCGGGGGACGATCGAGCAGGTCGTCTTTCGGGGCAAGGTGTCGGCCCAATGGAAAGCCCAGGATGAGCGAGAACAGATTATCCGCCGTTTTTACGGTGACCGGCTCCTGGTTCAGCTCGGCCGCGGCACCGGAGGAGAACAGCGGATTCGCTATATTTCCATGCAGGACCAGCAGGTTTTGTTTGAATCGCTGCATTTTGCAGACCGCAAGAAAGTCAATCATCTGCGTCTGACGTGTCGGCAGTTCGAATATTTCGGACAGGAGGATCGGATTGTCGCGGTCGGTCCCGGAAAAATGGAGCTGAATAACCAGCAGGTTCCGGCTTCCTCGGACAGCGCGGGGCCGTTCAGTTTCCAAAGACCCTGTTTTGCTTATATGGAAGGGTTTGACCGGCTCAGCTGGCGGCTGTCCGCCAATGAGTTTTCCGGCGAGGGCACCGAGGGCATCTATCTGAATTACTGGCCGTTTGAAAACGGTCAGCTGGCGAATCAGATTATTGTTCAGTGTGTGCGGGTCCGAGCAGCCTTTTCCGACAAAGGCGGCGGGCGAAATGAACTGGATTTCCTGCGGGCGGACGGCGGCGTCGAATACCGCGAGCACAAGCAGGGCGGACGCTATCTGCAGGGAGATGTCCTGACCTATGAAAAGCAGAACGGCTGGGTTGTGATAGAAGGCAGTCCGGAGCGTCCCTGCAAGGTAAACGGCGTGAATGTTCCGCTTATTCAGTACCATCCGCAGACCGGTGAACTGAAGACCCGGCTGAGTCCGTCGCCGTCCGTTCTCACTCCCCAGAGTCCTGCCCCGTAAAAATAAAAAAGCCCGCCGTCTGCCGGCGGGCTTTTGGATCGAATCTCCGTTAGGCGGCTATTTTTCTTCCGCCTGTTTTTCTTTCTTGTATTGGGCCACGACCTGCTGCTGGATATTCGGCGGAGTCGGTTCGTAGTGGCTTAGTTCCATCGAGTAGCTGCCCTGGCCGCCGGTGACGCTTTTGAGCTGGCTGTTGTAGTTGGCCACTTCCGACAGGGGCACCTGGGCCCGAATCAGAACCATCCCGCCCGGAAGCATTTCCTGTCCGGTAACACGTCCGCGCCGGGAGGCCATATCGCCGGTGATGTCGCCCATGTTTTCCGCCGGAACGGTAATTTCCATATTCACGATGGGCTCCAGCAGCACCGGTTTGGCCTTTTCGAGTGCGTCGATAAAGGCCCCTTTGCCCGCGGTTCGGAAGGCCACTTCTTTGGAGTCAACCGGGTGGTGCTTGCCGTCATAAATAGATACTTTTATGTCCTGCATCGGAAAGCCCGCGACAATGCCGCTTTCCATGACATCCTGAATGCCTTTGAGAATCGCCGGCTCAAACTGTCCGGGAATGGTGCCGCCGTAAATATCCCAGCTGAAAATCAGCGGCGGGTCGGAATCTCGCGGGGCCGGTTCAACCCGAAGGAAGACTTCGCCGAACTGGCCGGCTCCCCCGGTCTGCTTCTTGTGCCGGTAGTGTCCTTCCGCCTTGGCGGTGATGGTTTCGCGATACGGAATCTTGGGCGGCTTGGTGTGCACGGATACCTTGTAGCGGTTTTCCATCTTGGCCAGCATAATCCGCAGGTGCAGGTCTCCCAGTCCGCTGATAACCAGCTCTTTGGTCTGCGGGTCGCGGTTGACCTTGAAGCAGACGTCTTCTTCGCACAGTTTTTCCAGCGCACTGCTGAGCCGGTTTTCATCGTTTCGGGAGGCCGGCTCCAGGGCCAGCGAGAACATCGGTTTGGGAATCGCCGGCAGCTCGAATTTGCCGGAGAATTTCCCGTCGTGCACGAGCAGACCGTGGGAAAGTTCGTCGATTTTGGTCAGAGTGATGATGTCCCCGCAGGTTCCGACCTCGACTTCTTTGATATCACCGCCGAGCATTTTGAGCGGATGGCCGGGTCGGATGGCCTTGCGGGCGTCGCCGACGAACAGCTGGGTGGAGGAATCCAGCTTCCCGCTGAAAATTCGGATCGATGCGTATTTCATATTGGACCGGGCATCGTATCCGACACGGAAAACCAGACCGGCAAAGGGCCCGTTGGGGTCGGGCGTAATTTCCATTTTTTTCTCGCCGTCCAGAAGAACCGGCGGTTTGACATCCGCAGGAGACGGAGCGTAGAGCGCCAGCATGTTCATCAGTTCCGGAACGCCGACTTCGGTTTTGGCGTTGGTGAACAGGATGGGAATGACCGTCCCGGACACGAGGGCCTTGACAAAAACATCGGAAATTTTTTCGTCCGGTATCGTCTCGCCGGCCAGATAGCTTTCCATCAGCTCATCATCGGCTTCAATGATGCTCTCGAGCAGTTCCGTATGAGCTTTGGCCACATCCATTACGGGGGATTGGCCGGTTTTGTTGCGAATGCAGTCGATTACGGAGTTTTTGTCGGAGGCAGGCAGATTGGCCGGACGGCATTGAGGACCGAAGGATTCCTGAATCTGGCCGAGCAGTTCTTTCAAGTCGGCGTTTTCCGCATCGATTTTGTTGACGACGATAATCCGGGCTTTTCCGGCGGAGGAGGCGGCGGCAAACAATTTTCGCGTGTTGATTTCAATGCCCGCCGAGGCACTGATTACGATGACCGCCGTGTCTGCGGCAGGAATGGACATCAAAGCCGCCCCGATGAAGTCTGGATAGCCGGGGGTATCAATGAGGTTGACGGTCTTTCCGGCGTGGGAGAAATACAGCAGCGATGAATAAATGGAATGCCCGCGGTTTTTCTCCTCTTCATCAAAGTCCGACACGGTGTTTTTCTCGTCAATGCTTCCTAAGCGGTTGATAACACCGGCTTTATGGAGAATAGACTCCGCCAGCGAGGTCTTGCCGGCACCGCCGTGTCCTAAAAGCACCACATTTCGAAAGTCTTTGATTGCTGCCACGCTTGTCAACCTCCAAACTGAAAACCTTTATTTTCCTCTTTCGTGTAAAAAGCGAGATTGTACAGGGAAAATGCTCCGCCGACAAGTCTTAAATAAAGGAAAAGAACACTGTAAAGATGTATGGGGTATTGCATATCCAGATAATCCGTTAATTTTGCAATCTAATTTGACCAAAGAATCCTCTTTTGTACAATTTAGGTTTGTTTATGAAGCAGGCGTTTTTTCTAACAGTTTGCTTGTTTGTCTTTTGGCAGACCGATTCTGTCTTCGGAACGGAAACAAACCGTCCGCGCGTCTATGTTCTTTCCATTTTGCAGGTTCATTCCTCGGATGAGTTTACCTGCCGGGTTGATGAATGGAAACGCATCAAAAATATTCCGCTGCGTGTTAAAGTGCGGGGGTTGGGAAAGGAGGGAAGCCGGCAGGAGGGACGGGACACTCTGGAAACCCTCTTGCGAGGAAGCGGAAAAGAGCTTGTTTTGCGCAATATTGAAGATCGGGGGTACTTCCGCATTTCGGCCGATGTTTTTGCCGGTCCTGTTAACCTGGCAGAATTAATCACGTCTCTGGAGGAGGGTTCACAAACACAGACCCAAGAGAATTCCCCGGAAGTCGAACCGAAAGAGACACAAAAGTTGCCTATTTCCTTAGCAGAAATGAACAAAACAGTCCGGGTCCGGCCGAAACGTCAGGAGATTCAAATCGAGAACCTTTTGAAGAAAGAGGCGGATTTATCGGCCCTTCGCGAGGATGTGTCGATTCGGGAGGCCCTCGAGATTATTCGAACCTCCGTCGAGCCGCCGCTGCCTCTGATTGTATTGTGGCCGGATTTAAGCCGGAATTTGCTGATTGAACCGGACCGCCCGATTGGTCTGGAAATCCGAGGCCAAATGTCTTTGGGGTTGGCCCTCGAACTGGTCCTTTCTTCTGCGAGTCCCGTGGGGCGAAAGGCGGTTCTGCTTCGGGAGGAAAATGTCTTTTTGGTTGTCAGTTCGCAGTTTGCAGCCCTCAGGATGCGTCCGAAAGTCTATGATATTGGAGAGTTGACCTCTTTTTGGGTTCTGGAGGAAATGAACTCTGGGAATGCAGGCAATTCCGGAGGTTACAGAAAATAAGACTCCTGAATCCGTGATTTTGTTTTTCCTCTTATCTTTTTCGTCCGATAATCGTAGAAATCAAGAAAGCCGAAGAGAACAGCGGTTGTTTTCCGATTAAGGATATAGTGTTCTTAACCGATAACGAAAGCGGCACGTGTCCTTTTTGGGACATGCGTGTGTGCTTTTAAAAACTTGAATCAGGGAAGACTTATGCAGAATGTCAGAACCTTTACCGTCAAACCGTCTCTGCCGGAGCCGTTGAAAGACCTGCAGCTGATTACCGGCAATATGTACTGGTCCTGGAATTATGAGATTACGGATATATTCCGGCGTGCAGATTACGATTTGTGGAAACAGTGCATGCACAACCCGGTACGGATGCTCGGGATGATTTCCCAGGCCCGTCTGGAGGATTTGGCCAGGAATGAGGGTTTCTTATATCAGATTCAGCAGGCCAAAATCAAACTGGAGCAGACGCTGAACGCTCCCAGCTGGTTTGACAAGATTTACGGTCAGCAGCCGCGTCCGCTGATTGCTTATTTTTGTGCGGAATTCGGGATTCACGAAAGCATCCCGATTTATTCGGGCGGTCTGGGGATTTTGGCGGGAGACCACCTGAAAAGTGCCTCCGATTTGGGGATTCCTCTGGTCGGCGTGGGGCTGCTGTACCAGAAGGGCTATTTCCGTCAGTATCTGAACACCGACGGATGGCAGCAGGAACATTATATTGACAATGATTTTCATACCATGCCTCTGGAACTGGTGCGGAAGGAAGGGGGGCATCCATTGCTGGTGACCATCCAGTTCCCGGGTCGGACGGTGTCGGCCCAGGTTTGGAAGGCGCAGGTAGGGCGCACGCCCCTGTACCTGCTGGATACAAATGTGCCGGACAATTCCCCGCAGGACCGGGCGATCACACAGGCCCTGTACGGGGGAGATTTAGAGACCCGCATCTGTCAGGAGATTATTCTGGGCATCGGAGGCTTAAAGGCGCTGTATGCCATGGGGCTGGAGCCGACCGTCTGCCATATGAATGAAGGGCATGCGGCGTTTCTGGCGATTGAACGCATCTCCAAGCTCCGCAGCCTTCGGAATATGTCGTTTGAAGAGGCCTTTGAGGCAGCCAAAGCGAGCAACGTTTTTACGGTTCATACGCCTGTCGCAGCCGGAAGCGATGAGTTTCCGGTGGAGCTGATGGATAAATACTTTGGTCATTATTACGGCAAGCTGGGCATCAACCGGGAGCGCTTTCTCGGGCTGGGACGAATTCGCCCGCAGGACGGTTCAGAATCATTCAAGATGCCGGTGCTGGCACTGCGGTGCAGTGCATTCCGCAACGGAGTGAGCGAACTGCACGGGCAGGTCTCCCGGCAGATTTGGCGGAATCTGTGGCCGGAACTTCCGGTGCACGAGGTGCCGATTGGTTCCATCACAAACGGCATTCATGCCAAGACCTGGCTCAGCTCCGAGATGAATCAGCTGTATGAACGCTATCTGGGGGCCCGCTGGGCGGATGAGATTGTGGACAAGTCGCTCTGGCAGGTGATTGATCAGATTCCGGACGAGGAGTTCTGGCGGACTCATCAGCGGTGCAAAGAACGGCTGATTGCCTTTGCTCGGACGCGGCTGAAACGTCAGATGGAGCGCCGCGGGACATTCCATTCAGAGCTGAAGTGGGCGGATGAGGTCCTGGACCCGGAGGCGCTGACCATCGGCTTTGCCCGGCGGTTTGCCACGTATAAGCGAGGGACGCTGCTGCTGCGGGAACCGCAGCGTCTGATGAAGCTGCTGACGAATACACAGACGCCTGTTCAGTTTATTTTTGCCGGCAAGGCGCATCCGCGGGACACGGCGGGCAAGGAACTGATTCGCCAGATTGTTCATTTTGCTTCGCAGAATCCGGAGATTCGGCGGCGGCTGATTTTTCTTGAAGATTATGATATGGATATCGCACGGTATCTGGTTCAGGGAGTCGATGTGTGGCTGAACAATCCGCGCCGTCCGATGGAGGCCAGCGGAACCAGCGGAATGAAGGCGGCCATTAACGGGGTGCTGAATATGAGCACGCTGGACGGCTGGTGGTGCGAAGGGTATGTGCCGGAAAGCGGGTGGATTATCGGCGCCGGCGAGGAGTATGAAGACCTCAGCTACCAGGACCAGGTGGAATCACAGGCCATTTTCAATCTGCTCGAACAGGAGGTGGTTCCGCTGTTCTACATGCGTTCCAAAGACCGCCTGCCTCGACAATGGATTCGGCGGATGAAAAATACAATCAAGTGGTGCGCCCCGCGGTTTAATACCAGCCGAATGGTGGCGGAATACACCCGTCGGTATTACCGGCCGGCCGCCGTCAAGTGGGTGGAGCTGACCGAAAACGGCGAGGCCAGGGTTCGGGCCCTTTCGGAATGGAAGGTGCGGACGCGTATGGCCTGGGAGGATTTGGCGATTCTGAACGTCTCGGTTCAGTCCGGCAAAGACAATCAGTATGTGGCCTGGAACGGCCGCGTGCCGGAATTGGAGGTCGGCTCCAGACTGATGATTACAGCGGATGTGAAATTAGGGCGGCTGAATCCTTCCGATATTTCCGTGCAGGTCTATTACGGCCATGTCAATTCTTCCGGAATCATCGAGGACGGCCAGATTGCGGAAATGCAGTATGAGGAAGGGTCACTTAATCCGGACAGAATCGCTCGATTCAAGGGAACCATCGACTGCCGCAATTCCGGCAAACAGGGATTCTGCCTGCGGATTATCCCGCGCCATCAGGACCTGGTGGAGCCGTATGAGCCGGGCATGGTGCTCTGGGAAAGCTCCCGAGGATAACGGGAGAATTCCTGACCATTCCGGACGGGCTACTCGGTTTCCTTGCTGCTGATCAGTTCGTACACCTCTTCCGGAGAGGAGGCCTTTTCGAGTTTGGCCTTGAGGGTCTCGTCCAGCATCAGCCGACTGATGCGGGCCAGTGCCTGAATATGGGGCCCGGTGCAGTCGGGCGGGGACAGCAGCAACACGATGATTTTGACGGGTTTTTTATCGATGCTGTCAAAGTCAATCGGATTTTTTGCGATGCCGAAAGCCATCACCAGCTCTTTGGCGGAGGGGGTTTTCCCGTGAGGGATGGCAATCCCGGAACCGATGCCGGTGCTTCGCTGCTGTTCCCGTTCCATCACGGCTTCGAGCGCACCGGCCGGGTCGGTTATTTGGCCTGCCTGGGCAAGCAGGTTGATCAGTTCTTCAATCGCGCCTGTTTTGTCCCGACTTTCCAGCGGAGCCTTAATGCAAGTCGGCTGCAGGATTTGCGTTAGGATCATACGGAATTCCTATTGACTGATTCCTGTTCCAAACATTTTTTTGAGAAAAACAAGCCCGACTTTATACCACTATTTCTCCACAAGAGCAATGTTTTTTCTGTTAAAAGCCCATTTCCGATTGTCGTCGAGGTACCGTCTTATCAGCGTTTTGCCGAAGAAACAGCGGGTTTTGCGGCGGCTTTGACCTTTTGTTTTATCGTTTTTTGGGGCATTGGAGCGGCGGCTCGGTCCATATCCGCCAGCTGGACGGCCTGTTCCGGACTGGGCGCGTACAAGTCCGCTCCGATTTCCTCCCAAAGCCCCTCGGCCCGACCAAATACGCCTCCGGAAAGCATAATGCGCATGTTCGGCCAGGCGTTGATATCTCGAATCATGTCGATAAGACGCCGAACATTGGGGGCATCCGAGCCGTTCATCCCATAAAGAAGGAGAATATCTGGGGAATATGTATGAATAAAAGCCAGAATGTCATCTGTGCAGACGCTTCCGCCGAGGAAACGGGTTTCCCAGCCGTCGCTCTCAAACAAATCCGTGAGCATTTGTCCGCCGAGCTCGGCTTGCTCGTTATCGGCGGTACAAATGACGATTTTCTTGTGTTTTTCGGGTTTTCTGGGCAGTTTATTTTGGAGTTGATTGACCAACGTCCGATTGATTCGAGAGGCGAAGGCCTCTTGAGCGGAGTCGATTCGTCCTTCTCGATACAGTTTTTCGATTTCGACCATAATCGGCCAGATGACATCGATATAAACCTGATGGGCCGGGACGCCGTTCTTGAGGATTTCTTCAATCACAAGCCGGCAGGAAATACGGTCTCCGGAAAGGAGGGAACGAAGATATTTTTCGAGAATGCATTCATCTACCATAAGCCTCTTCCTTTCATTTTTTAGAACAAGTCAAAATGGGAAAAATAGCCAATCTGGGGATTTAATCGGATTCGCCATCAAAAAATCTTTAGTTAAAATAGGTAAAATGTTTCGCCTTTTTTATTTTGAATGGTATTTGTAAGTCTTTGTTTAATAAGAGGATGTGTTCTTTGCGGCTTTTATGTCCTATAAAAAATGAATCTGTTTAACGTTAAAATGGAGAAAAATGGTTGCCTCATCTGTGAACTTGTTTTTTGCAAAAGAGGATGCGAAAAAACCGATAGTTTGAATGACAGTGTTTTGTGAAAGGAGAATTCATGATAGAGATTCTCGGAGAACGAACGATTGCCTGCATCGAAGGATTCGGCCGATTCGGCCGTTTTTCGGCGGAGTCCTTTCGAGCGATGGTCCATACCCTGTTTCATCCGCGCTCCTATCCTTTGGTTCTGAACCAGATGAACATTATCGGGGTTAAAAGTGTTCCGGTCGTGATGGCCACCGGTGCCTTTGTGGGGATGATTTTGGCGATTCAGGCCTATGGACAACTGGCGTCGATGGGGCTGGAGGAGCGGTTGGGCGTTTTAATTAACATTGCGGTTGTGAAAGAATTAGGGCCTGTTTTGGCCGCCGTGATGCTGGCCGGACGGGTCGGAGGGGCTCTGACGGCGGAGCTGGGTACGATGAATGTAACCGAGCAGATTGCAGCCGTACAGAGTTTTGGGGTCAGTCCCATCCGGTATCTGGTGGCTCCGCGGGTTTTGGCGTGTCTTCTGCTGACGCCGCTGCTGATTATCTATGCGGATTTGCTGGGTATCCTGGGCGGGTATTTTGTGAGCGTCAAACAGCTGGGCATCAATCCGGGGGCGTATTGGAACTACAGTGCGATGGGGGTGGAATTGTGGGACGTTTCCACCGGAGCCCTCAAAGGATTTTTCTTCGGCGGGGCGATTGCCATAATCAGCTGTTATAAAGGATTTACCTGCCGAGAGGGGGCCCGTGGGGTCGGCGAGGCCTGTACGGAGGCGTTTGTCGGATGCTTTATTTCCATCCTGGCTTTGAATTATGTCTTTGCCGTGGTTCTCAGTGCGGTGTATAAAACATTCTGGCCGCTGCGGCCCCTGATTTAATTTCGGCGGAGGTGCCTTGATTCAAAAGAAGATTCAGCCGGAGGACGGAATTCTTGTCGTCCGCGACCTGACGAAGCGGTACGGCCAGAAGCTGGTCCTGGATAACGTCTCGATGGCCATTGAGGAAGGCAAGACGACGGTCATCATCGGCCCGAGCGGCTGCGGCAAGACCGTCTTTATGAAGCATCTGATTGTGCTGGAACGGCCGGATTCCGGGGAAGTCTATTACCGCGGCAGACGCATCGATCACCTCAGCGAGCGGGAGCTGGTTCCGATTCGCCGCAAATTCGGTTTTTGTTTTCAGATGGGGGCGCTGTTTGACAGCATTACGGTTTATGAAAATATCATTTTCCCGCTGCGCCAGCACTACAAAATTACCGATTGGAAGGCCGTCGATGAAATGGTCAAGCAGAAGCTGGCCCTGGTGGGAATGGACGGATATCAGCATTATTATCCGGCGAATTTGTCCGGCGGTCAGCGCAAGCGGGTCGCCCTGGCGCGGGCGATTGCGCTCAATCCGGAAATTATTCTTTATGATGAGCCGACGACCGGCCTGGACCCGATTACCTCGGATGTGATTAATGAGCTGATTCTGAAACTTCAGCGGGAGCTGAAGGTAACCAGCGTCGTGGTTACGCACGATATGCGAAGTGCTTATAAAATAGCGAATCGGATTGTGATGCTTCATCACGGTCGGATTATTGCGGATGGAGATGCCGAACATATTCGCACTCATCCCAACGAGGTCGTTCAGCAGTTTATCCAGGGCAAGGTGAGTGAGGCGGAACTGGAGGCGCTGCGGCTGGGCGGAACGAAATTTCCAACCCAGTTTATGCCGGAGGATTTTGAGTAACCTGTCGGCTTTTTTTCTTGATTTTTTGAAAAGCGGAGATATTCTTTCCTTTGTTCTTTACCAGTGAAAGATGGATTGCGGGTCCGAAATCCCAAAGAGGGGTTTTCGGATAGTCAAACGGGAACACGGTGAAAAACCGTGACGGTCGCGCCGCTGTGAGCATCGGCCGAATCGCAAGTTCGGCACTTTGCGGGCAAAAACCACTGTCTGAAAGGATGGGAAGGTGCCTGCAGAGAATCGATGCAAGTCAGAAAACCTGCCTGCAATTCGGAACGCATAAGATGTTTCCCGCGGATGGAACGCTGTGCACCTTGAAGCCGCCGAGCGCTTGTCCTCTTATTTGGAGAGGCGGTTCGGCCTTCAGTGGAATCAGACATTCAAAGCCGTTGCTTCCGTGGCGGAGGCAGCGGCTTTTTTGTTTTGTCCGCCGGGGCCCTCGCGGTTAGGGCCAAAGAAACGCAGGAAACGGAGGTGAAAACCAGCAGGATGAAGAAATAGATTGTCGGGACTTGTGAGTGTTGAGGAAAAGTCAAAAAAGGTTTTTTTAAGATTGGTTTTCGGAGGAAAGAATGAAAAGGTTTTTTGCAGGTGTTTGTGTGATGGTTAGTCTATCGTCCGCCGCATTGGCGGGATTGAGTTTTGAACAAGTGAATGTGGAGTACTGGGCTGGTCAGGGCTGCAATCGGGCTATGATTGTGGTGGATTTCGACGACAGCACCAGTTATGCCTTCGGATACATGTGGAACGGAGCCAAAACCAGCTATGATGCTCTGTTGGCGATTGATGCGTATTCGGATGACTTTACGATGAGCTCGTACTGGGTGGACAGCGTCGGCGGCTGGTTTATTGCGGATTTAAGTTATCTGGGGGCCTCCAAACGGGGCGGCTCGTGGAGTTTCTTTACATCGGATGACGGCGTGAACTGGTCGCTCAGCTGGATCGGTGCTTCGGACCGGGTTCTTTCAAACGGAGCATGGGACGGCTGGGCCAGCGGCGACTGGGTGTGGGTCGGCCCGAGTGACTGGGACTGGGCCTTTACCGGTTCGGTCAGGACGCCGATTCCGGAGCCGGCAAGTTTAGGTATGCTGGGGCTGGTGAGCTTGTTTGTGTTCAGGAAACAACGATAGTATCCAGCGGAGGCCGGATTTTCACGTCCGGCCTCCTTTTTTGGGGAGCCTATGAGGAACGAATTGTTCTTGGCGGTCAGCTGGATTCTGCTTGGGGCGGCGGCTTCAGGGGTTGTCTGGGATGCCAATGATTTTGCTGTGGAGGTGGTGGAATATGTGCCGGGCGGGGGGATTCCGACGCATTACTGGACAGGCCAGCCGTATAACAACCCGCAGGCGGCTTTAGGCAGGCCGACGGTGGATACCGTCGGGGACGGGGCCGCTGCACCGCCGGGGCAGGCGGTGCCGGTGGTGCCGGTCTATCCGGCCTGGCTGCCCAGCGAGGTAGTCAGCATCGGCTTTGGAGGACATCTGGTTCTGCGATTCGGCAGACGGGTTTATGATGCACCGGATAATCCCTTCGGAAAAGATTTGATTGTCTTTGGAAACTCCTTTCAAAACATCAGCGGAAGCCAGTATTGGCTGATGGGGAATCCGGCGCTGCTGGCGACTCTGAATAAACCCTGCACGAAGGAGCCGGCGGTTGTCAGCGTCAGTCAGGACGGACTGAACTGGTTCACCTTTACAATGGATGAGACGTATCGGGTCAATCCGGATTTTTCAGACCCAAACTTTCCGGGCCGCTACGGTTTTCTGGGGGATTTTTTTGCGGATGCGTTTGCCCCGACGCTCGGACGGGTGTACGAGCCGGGCCTGCCCGGATGGTGGGGACAAGAGACGGACCCGACGCTGCCGCTTGACCCGGCGGTGCTGGAAACGGATTTTCGAAACACCACGCTGGCTCAGATTGCTTTGAAGTACGGAAAGTCGGCCGGCGGGACGGCATTGGATATTTCGCAGTTTCCGCTGCCGGTTGACCCGCAGACGGGGCGGAAATGGATTCAGTACATTCGCTTTGACAATCCGCGGACGAGCGGGGCTACGCCGGAGATTGATGCAGTGGCACGAGTTCGGGGCCGCTCTGAACGGCTCCCTGCGGGGGATATTACAGGAGACGGCCGCGTCGATTTGGAAGATTTGCTTTGGCTGAGTGCCGATTGGCTGAAAGGAACGGAAGGTGGCGTTGAATAAAAAGTGCCGGGGATTTACGCTGGCGGAAGTGCTGGCGGTTTTGGCCTGTCTGGTGCTTTTGGCCGGTCTTTTGCTGCCCGCCCTGAAGCAGGCCCGGGCGCAGGGGCAGTCCGTGCTGTGTCTGAGCAAGCTGCGGCAGTGTGCCCTGGCGGCGTCGGCGTATACGGCCTGCTACGACGGATTCTATCCGATGGCCTACCGAACCGTTGCCTCTTCCGACTGGAGCCAAATTCGGACGATTGCGTGGGATTATATTACGACGCAGAGCTGGGCCGACGGGCGGAGGGTTTATACATGGGAACCCGGCATTTTGTGGCAAAGCGGCGATTCGATGGAGATTCAGCAGTGCCCGGGTTTTCGGGGGGCGGACAATGCGGGCGGCGAGCCGTTTACGGGCTACAATTACAACACCAGTTATATCGGGCACGGCAGCGCTGAGAGCATTCCGGAACCGGCTAAATATCATCAGGTTCGCAATCCAGCCCAGACGGCCTTGTTCGGAGACGGCCAATATGGGGAAGGGGCCAATAAGTTTATGCGGGCGCCGTGGGCCAATCCGGGAGATTGGAGTTTCAGCGGCCGGTATGCCGGGACGCAGGGGTTTCGGCATCGTCGAAAAACCAATGCGGCTTTTTGCGACGGACACGCAGAAACGCTGGCGGACCGATACACGGAGACCTATCCGGAGGACAAGAAGATGATTGCAGAGGGAACGGGCTTTCTGTCGCCGGATAACCGTCTGTATGATTTGAATTAACAGCAGCAAACAAAACTGTGCAGAGAGGGGATTTTGGCCTTCACCTTTTCTGCTGGATACTGGCCGCTGGGCGGCAGAGGATAGCCCCGCCCTTACGGGCGGGGAAAAAGAAGACGAGAACCCCATCTCCTTTCCCCCGGGCTTGCGCCCGGGGCTAATTCCCACACCGGTCGATTCAAATCCCGCTTTTCTCCTTCGCTCAAAGCTTCGGAAAACAAGTCGCGAGAATGACGGGGGCGGTGCAATCATAATGTGGGTGGATGTGGGTGAGGTGGACGTGGGGAGGTCATGATGCAAAAAAACAGTTGCCTGCATTCGGCGGGTATGGTATCGGGAGGGAATGCAGGTTTTTGAGCATCTTGGGTTGTTTTTTCGAAAGCGGCTGCGGCCGTGGGGGCAGGGGGCGGCGGCAATGCTTTGGCCTCGGCAGTGCCTCTTGTGCGGGGCCTTCCCGGAAGAAAAAACCTTTCTGTGCAGACGCTGCTGGCAGGATTTCTCCCGCACAACCGGACAAGATTACTGTCGGCGGTGCGGTCTGACAGTCAGCCCTTACGGGCATCTGCCGGAGGGGTGCGGACGCTGCGAGGGACAGCGGATTCTCACGGACGGCATTCTGCGGGTGGGGCAGTATGATTCCGTCTTGCGCGATTTGCTGCTGCGGCTGAAATTTCAGGAAAGAACGGAGCTGGCGGACTTTTTCGGACCGTTTTTAAGGGCCGTATTGGAAAGTCGTTCCTGGGGGCAGGTCGATTACCTCGTGCCGGTTCCTCTCCACTGGCTGCGGCGTCTGCAAAGAGGTTTCAATCAGTCCTATTTGCTGGCAAAGGCGATGAAGGGGATTGATGTTCCTGTTAGCCGAGATTTGGTTCGGGTTCGATACACCAGAAGGCAGTGGAATCTGACGAGTGCTCAACGGCGAAGAAATGTCAAGGGAGCTTTTGCCGTCCGAAAAGGGCATTCTTTTGCGGGGGCGTCCGTTTGCCTTGTGGATGATATTACGACCAGCCGGGCGACGCTGAATGAATGTGCTCGGGTGCTCAAAAGGGCTGGTGCACAAAAGGTTTATGCACTGGTTGCCGCAGTGGCGGACACAGCGGATTTCGATTGACAGACCGCGAAATTCAGGGGGACTGCCTGACCTGCCCGGATTTATTGGGGATGCGAGGGGATTTTGGCCGAAAAAACTGTTAACTCGTTTTTACGGATAAACTTAGAATGGTAAAGGGATTTCGACAGATTGCGTTTTTGACCGTCATCAGCCGGATTTTGGGGATGGTCCGGGATATGGCGTTTGCGTATTTTTTCGGGCGAAGCGACTTGTTTGATGCCTGGACGATTGCGTTTAAGATTCCCAATCTTTCGCGTCGGATATTCGGCGAAGGGGCGGCAACCACCTCTTTTATTCCGGTGTACAGCCGGTATCTGGAAAAAGACCCCAAGGAGGCCAATCGGCTGGCCAATACGGTTTTGACGGCCGTTTTTCTGATTTTGACGGCCGTTGTTTTGTTGGTTTGGGCGGGGATTTGGGGCTATATGCAGGTCGGGGCGGAGCTGGAGAGCACACGGCGGATGCTGAAACTGACGGCGATTATGATGCCGTATATGGTGATGATTTGTCTGGCGGCGGTGATGGGGGGGATTCTGAACAGCCATCGGCATTTTGCCGCTCCGGCGCTGGCCCCTGTGGTGCTCAATATTTTTTTGATAGGGGCGTTGGTGATTTCCGGGAAAGGGTTGGGCTGGCCGAAGGAAAAGATGGTTTATTTTACGGCCTGGGCCGTCATCGCCGTCGGAATCGGGCAGCTGCTCCTGGTGGCAGCGCCGATGAAGCGGTATGGGGTGCAGATTCGGCCTGCCTGGGAGATTCGCTCGGAAGGGGTTCGGTCGATTCTGATGCTGATGGGGCCGATGATATTAGGGCTGACGGCCACCCAGATTAACACGCTGGCGGATGATATTATTGCCAAGTCTTTGTCCGGTTCGGCGGAGAAGGGGGACAGTTTCCTTCTTTTTGGACAGACGATTCGCTATCCGGTCTGGGCTGGGACGGTTTCGGGCCTTTTTTATGCGCAGCGGCTTTACCAGTTTCCGCTGGGGGTTCTGGGGGTTTCGCTGGCTACGGCGATTTATCCGGTTCTGAGCCGCACAGCCGCCCGGGAGGATAAGACAGAGCTGCTGCAGACGATTCGACGCGGAATCTGCGGGGCCTTTTTTATTGCGCTGCCGGCTGCGGCGGGGATGATTCTCATCGGCCGACCCCTTGTCAGGGTGCTGTTTGAGCGGGGGGCATTTACGGCGGAGGATACACGAGCTACAGCGTGGATTTTGTACTGCTACAGTCTGGGGCTGTGCGGCTATTTCTGCCAGCAGATTGTCACGCGGGTGTACTATGCCATCGGGCAGTCGAAACGTCCGGCAATGACGGCGGCGGCTGCCGTTGGGGTGAATATTTGTTTGAATCTGCTGCTGATTTGGCCGCTGGGGGCGGCGGGACTTGCGGTTTCGACAGCGCTGTGTTCCTATCTGCAGGCGGGTATTCTGCTCGCTGGACTTCAGCGAAATTTTGGCAAACGCATCTTCGAAGGCTGGGGCAGCTCTTTCAGGAAGACGGTTGGGTGCACAATTCTGATGACACTGGCAGGGGGACTTGTTTTGTATCTGCTCAGAGGGCTGCCGAATAAAACATTCTTTGAATTGGTGCGGGTGGGAACTGTCGTGATTGTGTGCGCAGGAGTTTATCTTCTCGGTTCGTGGCAAAGCGGCAATGAGATGCTCCGGCTTTTGACAGGCCGAAAGCAGGTTGCGCCGGCACAGCCGAGGGAAGAAGGCAAACCCGAGCAATAGTCGAGAAGGTTTCTCGAGAAGGTTTGACGGTCTGTCGGGCTTGTTTTATAATGCCGCCGTGTTTACGCGGGGATTTAAAGCCGCCGCAGGGATTACCAAAAACGGGTTTTGATTGCGGGCAGCTGCAGGGAGATACAAAATGAATAAACGGCTGTTTTTTTTAGGATTGGTTGTCGCAGGAGGGTTGGCAAGGACGGTTTTCGCTCAGGAGGGCTCTTTTACCTCTCCGGCTGCCGCGGCTGTTCTGGCCAAAACGGCGATGGATGTTTATGGCAATGACCCGTTTTCCGCCCGCTCCATTGAGATAACCATGGCGTTTCTGGAGGCGGCGACGGCTCTCGATCCTCAGCTGGGTTCCGCACAGGAGATGCTGCTGAAGGTGGCCGCTTCGGCTGGTGCGAATCCGAATGACTATTCCCGTTCCGTCCGCGATGCCCTGCGGCAGTACATTGATGAACGTGCCAATTTGGCGGTGGTCACCGGCGGAGTCGGTTATCTGCTCGGACGGCTTCAGACGCGTCAGGAGCGGGAGATGCTTTTGGGGCGTCTGCTCAGCATCTACGGCAATAAAAATCCGGCGGTTGTGTCGGAACTTTCCGTGCATTTGGCGATGCTCGAACTGGAACGGGCGGATATGACCACGGCCTTTCAGCGTCTGCAGTACGCATACAGTCTGAACCCATATAATCTGCTGGCGTTCTCAAAAATGGCGGAGATGGGGCAGGAGGTGCCCAGGGGGCTTTTGGTGCTTCATCTGCGACGCATGTTGGAG
This sequence comes from Anaerohalosphaeraceae bacterium, assembly GCA_037479115.1. Classification (NCBI taxonomy): domain Bacteria; kingdom Pseudomonadati; phylum Planctomycetota; class Phycisphaerae; order Sedimentisphaerales; family Anaerohalosphaeraceae; species Anaerohalosphaeraceae bacterium. Next base: position 150,594 of record JBBFLK010000003.1, read on the forward strand.
GTCAATCCGCTGAATGCGGCGGCGGCGCGGGCCTATGCAGACATTCTCCGGCAGGTTCAGCTGTATTCGGAAGCGGTTCGAGCGTATCAGTATCTTTCCGAATTGTCTGAATACCTGTATCCCGGGGAGCCGCTGCCGACGGAGATTCTGCTGAGCTGGTCTCTGTGTGCCCTTCAGTCTGAAAAAACCGCCGGCCTGTGTCTGACGCTGGCAGAACAGGCCCGGACGGAAGGTCGGGAGGACCTGATGCTCGAGTCGGCGGCAGGCCTGGCCATGATGCGAATGGGCCAGACGGAGAGGGGACGCGCACGTCTGGAGGCGGCCGGACGAAAGGCAGCGGAACGAATTCGCTCCAACGCCGATGCAGGCGGCTTGATGCCCGAACAGCTGAGCTGGTTTTACAGTTTTGTCCTGCCGGATGCCGAGCAGGCCCTGGCTTGGGGGCATGAAGCGATTGCCCGACGTCCGGACAGTCCGCAGGCCCGCGTTCTGTTTGCTTATGCCCTGGTTCAAAGCGGGCAGGAAGACCTGGCTCGTCAGTATTTGGAAAATGCAGATGAAAATGACCCGGTTGCTCTCTTTACTCAGGCCGCCCTTTTCCTGAAAGAAAAGAACCGGGAAGCGGCCCTGGCGCCTCTGAAGAAAGTCGTCCAGATGGGCCCGGAAACCATTCTCGCCTGGAGGGCCCAGGAGGTTCTGAAGGCCAATGGGTCGGACTATCTGCCTGCTTTTTCCCCGACGGAAATCCTGCAGTATTTGCAGGCGGAGTTCGGGGATGAAGTCTGTCCGAAGTTTCTTCCTTTGTCCAAACTGGTCCGTGCAAAGCTGCGGATGAGCGGTTCTGACTATCCTTACGGCAGTGATATGCCGGCTACAGTTGTGGTGGACAATATCGGTCCGCGTCTGCTGATAGTGGGGCCGGCGGGAATGCTGCGGGGCGACGTTCGAATTGATGCGGAGGTCCGCGGGGATTTGGTTCAGACATTTCCTTCGCTGGTTCGGCTGCCCCTGCGTCCGAGTCTGCCGATTCGTCCGGGACAGCATGCCGCCGTTACGGTGGACCTGATGACCGGTCCCCTGCGCCGGCTGCTTCGAACCTATCCGCAGGCCTCGGTGGAAATCGATTTCGTTCTGCGGCTGGATGAACCGGATTCTCAGGAATTGGGCGAGAACAACCCTCTGCTTCGCCCGGCACCGGTTCGCCAGACGGTACGCCGGCGAGGAATCGCTTTGACTCAGGATTTTCTCATTCAGCGGCTCAGCGGTTTGTCCAGGGGCAAAGAGGGCCAGAAGTTTCGCTCTGCCGAACTGTTTACGGGGCTTTTGGCCGAGCAGCAGGCGGCCCTGGCAAACCGAGTCGGATATCGTTTTGTGAGGGCCGAACCCACTCTTCTGGCCGATGCCGTCCGTCGGCTGCTGGCGGATGAAGACTGGATTATTCGACTTCAAACGCTTTCGACGTTCACGGATGTTGCCCTGACGCTGGATTCCTCTTTGGTTGCTTCTATTTCCGACAATCTGTCTCATGACCGATGGCCCATCCGGATGATGACGCTGTATCTCTTGAGCAGTCTTCAATCGAAAAATTTTGATCAGGTCTTGAATTGGATGGGGCAGTATGATGCAAGCCCATATGTCCGCCAATTGGCCGCGGCTCTGGGTGCGTCAGTGCCGAAGGATATTCCGGCGGCTGCGGCAAACCCATAAACCAGCTATAGTCCGGACAAAATAAGGGGTATTTTGTCCAAGATGAATTTTTTGATTTAAAAAAGCGAAAAAATACTTGAGACTGCCGAAATTTTTCGGTACTCTTTTGCACCTACAGAATAAGAATACCGGATACTTGGAAAGGAGAATACAATGCCGGCAAAAGTTGATAAAGAAGTGTGCACCGGATGCGGCTCTTGCGTGGATGCCTGTCCGAGCGAAGCGATTGAGATGATTGAGGGCAAAGCGGTAGTCGATGCGGAAAAGTGCGTGGACTGCGGCTTGTGTGTAAATGAGTGCCCGGTCGAAGCCATCAGTATGTAAAAAACAAGAGGCGGCCCCATCGTCTAGGCAGGTCTAGGACACCGGGTTTTCAACCCGGCAACAGGGGTTCGAATCCCCTTGGGGCTAAATCGATAAGGACGCCTGAAAAAGGCGTCCTTTTTTATTTGGTTTCCGAAACGGTTTTTTCCAACCATTCCTGCAGCTTCTCTTTGAACCGATTGGGCACCAGCGGTTTATTCAGATTCAGCCAAATGCCCGGCGGAGCGGTTTTATAAAGAAAAACAGACAGTCGGGAGATGTGCTCGGACAGGTTTTGCGGTTCCAGAAGGCAGCGGCCGGGCGGGGTCTGAGCGATTTGAAGCAGGTTTTCAGCCGACTCGAGCGAAAAGCAGGGCAGTTTCTCTGCAGTTTGCCCCGTAATCACGAAGGCCTGATACAACGGAACCGGTCGTTTTTGAAAGCGGATGCAGCGGTACTCCGAGATATGAAGGATTTTTAACCGCTCCAGCGGGGTGGTCCAGCGATAGGGGGCAGTCTGAAGCTTTTCGAGCGATTCGAGCTGTTTTTTGATGACCTGGGCCTGCTCAAATTGTAATTGAGCGGCGAGCATTTTCATCCGTTCCGTCAATGGGTTCTGCAGAGAGGCTGGGGAAGATTGAGCTGCTTCGAGGGCTTGTTTGAGGCGTTGAGGATAGGGGATGTTCTGCTCTTTTTTCACGCAGTCTGCCGGACAAAGATTCATTTGGAAATAGGTGCATTTGGAGCCGTTTCCTGCCAGAGCCAGCGTACGGTTTCGGCACAGGCAGAAGATGTCATTCCAGGTGCGGGCAAAGAAATCGGCATCGCTTCGAGTCGCAAAGGGCCCCCAATATACGGCTTCTTTGTCTCTAAACGGCTGAGCGGACACGGCAAAGGCCGCCCAGGGTTCTTGCGGATTCAGACGGACGCAGTGGGCCGGCGGAAGCGGGAGCAGGTCCCGGCTCTGCTGCGGGAAGAAAAGGTTCACCAGCCGGCTGTACAGCCAGAAAGCGTGATAGTCCGAGGATACGAGCGTGTAAAGGACCGAGGCAGCCAGAGGCCGAAGACTGGCTTTGCGGGACAACTCCCCGGCGGGAGGAGCTGATAACCGGGTCAAAACCGTTCGTCGGATGGAAGCCGTCTGAAGAAGCTGAATGGGGCAATTGTTTGAATCGGCAAAAAGAAGAACACCCCGCTCATTCGGCAGCGAACGGGGTGTTTCATTTGTCAGGGATTGTCGGTATTCAAAGAAATGTTCGAGCGGATAGTCCACCTATACTCTCATCCCGCTGATGACTGTATCAAACACCATTTTGTCGTTTACGACTCCTTGTACAACGCCCTCAAACTGACGGCTTCGAACCCTTGTAATGTGGCCGAGCAGATACAATCGGCTGCCGGGAACCACGGTTTCTCTGAATTTGGTTTGTTCGATGCCGGAAAAGCCGATGAAGCCCTCCAGCCCGTAGATTTTTTTCATAAAAAAGCTGCATAGCTGCGCCGCAGCCTCTACCATGATTACGCCGGGCATAATCGGACGTCCGGGGATATGGCCTCGAACCCAGAATTCATTGGGCGTGACGTCTTTGTATCCAAGGGCCATCATTTTGGACAAGTCATACCAGACAATCGCGTCCAGCTGAGCCATTTCATACGATTGAGGGTTGACTTCCGCGATGGCGGCACGATCAAATTCGATGTGATTGAGGTCTAATTCTTTATATGGAAACAGCAATTGCGGAGGCATAATTTCCCCTTTTCCTTTTCAGGAAACACGACTTACATACTCGTTTTTATGGGTTTGAGAAACTCAAGCGGCCGATGGATTGTCCGTTTGCGTCAGTCTTCCACGCGCAGTTCGAGGATTTTATTGCGTACGCTTTGCGCCGCTTGTTTGATGGCCTGCATTTGTTTGCGGACTCTTGTTCCGGCCGCTTTATTTCCGCCTTCCGCTTTGTTGATATCGGCTTCTATTTCAGCAACCAGAGCTTTGAGTGTTTCGTATTCCTGCATTAAAGAACCTCCTAAGAAGACAGTTAGTATCTTTTTTGTTTCGTTTCCAAAGTCTATCAATCGAGTCTTTGGATGTCAAAGTTTTTTGCGAAAAACGGGGGTTTCCTCATTTTACCCGAATAGGCGTTTCGTGAGGGCGGCAATCCGCTGACCTCTCCGCGAGCACTGTTCGAGTGCTCGATTATCGGGCTTTCCGATGGCAACCGGCCCGTAATGGTCTCCCTGAGGGTCGCCCTGAATAATCATTCCATGGATGAGCATCATATTGTTGATTTCGCAGATGGTCGTTTCGTTTCCGCCTCCGATGTTGGCCGAGCTGCTGAAGGCCCCGCCGACTTTGCCGTCCAGTTTCCCGTGCTTGCTGACGGTTTCATCAAAAAGCTGGGCGATGGGGGCGGCGGCCCGGCCGTAGTAGGTAGGGGAGCCGACGACTATGGCATCGACTTTCAGAAGGTCGTCCGGTTTTACCTCACTGACGCTTTTGCAGGCGGTCGGAACGCCTGCGGCCGTCATTGCATCCGCAATCGTTTTTGCCATGATTTTGGTATTGCCGCTGCGGGAATAGTAAATAACCAATCCGCTTGCCATAAGAAAGCTCCTTATTTTTTTATCAGTTTGCGTTTTCTTCTAACGGATGGATATTTTGGCGAAAATGAGACGGGGTTGCAATCTGAAAAACACTGTCGGATATGTTTTCATTAATCTGGAGATTGCCCCACTTTAAATCGTAGAAATCTCCCTGGACCGAAACGGCTGTCAACCGGATAGGAAGCCAGTTTTTGGAGTCAATCCAGACCTCCATTTGTCTGTAATCATCCTTATACCGGGAACTGTTCCGAACCTTCAGAAGCAGATGCCGGGGCTGATTGGGGTCGTTCGGCTCCGGCGAAGCCGTGATAACGAACTCGTCCCGGAGTTTTTGGGGGTCTGTAAAACCAACCATCGGGAAATTGTGGCTGATGAAATCGAAAACACCGACCGGTTTGTCGGCAGGGGCTTTCTGGTAGCGGTCAATTGTTTCGAGAGCCCAATCGATTTTGGTCAGCCAGACGCCGTCGAACAGATAATGTTCGGGACGGGATTGAGGGGGCTCCTGATCCTGCTGGAGGGTGTCGAAGGAAATTCTCAGGTTCGAGCGGGACCCGCTTTTGCCTTTCACATAGTAAAGGACGCCCCGTCGAAGGGTTTTCGAATCCAACAGTTCGGGGTCCTGGATGAACAGATATGTCAGCTCGGCCCGAAGGGTTTGGATGGTTTGCGCGGTCTGATGCATTTGGTTCAGGATTGTCTGAACGGCCGCATCGGGGGACTGGTTGGGGTCCCCGGAGGGCGGACAATCGGACGTTGCCGCTGCGGAGGCCGCAATCGGCAGAAAGAACCCGAGCATACTTACACGGAAAAACAGATTATTCATCGATGGTTCCCTTCGAGTTTGTCGGACAGATTGTCTATGATAAGCCGGATTTCGTCAAGGGAATGGATGACAAAATCCGCCCACGGAACAAATTCATCGGCTCGAGGGTGGCTTTTGAAAAGGACGGCCGGAGCTCCTGCCTGACGGGCGGCCTGGAGGTCGTGGAGGAAATCGCCGACAACGAGGGTGTTTTGCGGAGAGGACCGGAACAGTCTGCACAGGGCCAGCACGCCGAAAGGGTCCGGTTTCGGAGGGCCGTCTTCACGTGTTATCATTCCGTCAACCGTAAGGCGGTGTTTGGCGAGGACGGTTTGGGTGCTTTGTCGGGAATTGCGGGTCAGAATGCCTGTTTTGATGTTTTTTTGCCGCAGATACTCCAGCAGGGGTTTGGCCGATGGCTGAAGTGCGGAATGAACAGCGGCGTGTTCCTCATGGCTGCAGAGAATCTCCCAGGCCCGCTGACGGTGCGTTTCCGGCAGTTTTTCAATCGCAGCCAGGATCGAAGGACAATCCGGCGGAAGCCCGATTTGGCGTCGTATCAAATCAAAGTCCAGCAGCGGCACTGTCAGCGTGCCGTCCAGATCAAAAAGAACAGAGTGTACAGGCATACTTATTCTTTTCGAAGCAGTTCAATCAGATATTGGGCGGCCTTGGAGCGGGTTTTGTCTTTGCGAACAATAATTCCCGTCGGGCGGAAAAAGGATTCATTGGAGAATTCAATTGCCCGCAGCGTTCCGTTGGCCAATTCACTGCGAAGAGTCGGAGCGGGCAGGATGCTGATTCCCGCATTGATTTCCACTGCCCGCTTAATCGTTTCGATGTTGTCAAATTCCATGATGCAGCGGACGGTGATGTGGTATCGGTTCAGGATGTCGTCGATAAAGCGGCGGGTGGGGACTTCTTCCGAAAAGGCGATGAATTTTTCCCCCTGAATCTCGTGGATGTCCACCGTTTTTCGGTTTGCGAAAGGATGAGACGGGCTGCAGGCCAGCACGAGCGGTTCGTTTTCAAAGGGAAAGATTTCGAGATTGCGGTCTCGGCGGGGAACGGCCACGACGCCGATATCGATGATTCCGCGGAGAATTTTTTCATAGATATCTTTGGCGCTGTTGTACTCGACCGCCAGGTTGACATCCGGATAGACGGACATAAATTTCTGGATGTAGGGCTGAAGGGTGTGCATCCCGATGCTGAAAATGGCCGCCAGATGAATTTTGCAGGTGGACTGCTTGAGGGCGGCCAGTTCGCTGTTGAGCCGGTCGTATCGTTCGAGGATATCCTTGCAGGCCTGGTAGAAAATCTGGCCGGCGGCGGTCAGTTCAATCGGCCTTTTTTTGCGGTTGATTAACTGGACTTTGTGGTCCATTTCCAGCTGGGCCAATTGCTGAGAAACGGCGGACTGGCTGATGCCGTGAATCTCCGCAGTCCGTGAAAAGTTCTTCATTTCTACCAAGTCACAGAAGATTTTTGCCGTTTCAATATTCATCACTTATATAAACCCTGCTTATTGAAAGTATTCGAAAAGTTTATTTGTTATTTGGTTTTGTTAATATTACTATAAGACAACATTATTTTAAGTAAAGTGTTTTTTCTTGATTCTTTTCACAAAAAGACAGTTCTGGGAAGGCCCAGAAACAAAAATACGGGAAAAACAGACTTTTTAAGGAATTGGAACATGTCAAAAGTATCCTCTTACATTCAGTCGGTTCTGGATATAGTCAAGAGCCGAAACCCCGGAGAGAAGGAATTTTTCCAGGCGGTGCAGGAAGTGCTGGAGTCTTTGGAGCCGGTGCTGGAGCGTCATCCGAAATATCAGGAGCACAAAATTCTGGAGCGGATTACGGAGCCGGAACGGGTCATCGTCTTCCGTGTTCCGTGGCTGGATGATAAGGGGCAGATTCAGGTCAACCGCGGTTTTCGCGTTCAGATGAACAGTGCGATTGGGCCCTACAAGGGTGGTCTTCGGTTTCATCCGAGCGTGAATGTGGGGATTTTGAAGTTTCTGGCATTTGAACAGGTGTTCAAAAACTCTCTGACGACCCTGCCGATGGGCGGCGGCAAAGGCGGTTCGGACTTTGACCCGAAGGGCAAGTCGGACAACGAAGTGATGCGGTTCTGTCAGTCGTTTATGACGGAACTTTGCAAGCACATTGGAGCCAACACGGATGTGCCGGCCGGCGACATCGGGGTGGGCGGACGGGAAATCGGCTATCTGTTCGGCCAGTACAAACGGATTGTCAATGAGTTTACCGGCGTTCTGACGGGCAAGGCGGTCAAGTGGGGCGGCTCTCTGATTCGGCCGGAAGCGACCGGCTACGGCTGTGTCTTCTTTGCGCAGAATATGCTGGCCACCCGCGGGGACAGCATTGCAGGCAAAATCTGCACGGTGTCCGGTTCCGGAAACGTCGCACAATATACTGTGGAGAAAATCAATCAGCTCGGCGGCAAGTGTGTGACTCTGTCTGATTCGTCGGGAACGATTTATGACCCGGCCGGAATCGATGCGGAAAAACTGGCTTGGGTGATGGAGCTCAAGAATGTCCGCCGCGGCCGGATTCGGGAATATGCTGATAAATTCAAGGGCTCCCAGTATCTGGACGGCAAGCGTCCGTGGTGCATCCAGTGCGATTGTGCCTTCCCGTCTGCAACTCAGAATGAGATTTCCGAAGAGGACGCCAAGACGCTGGTTAAGAACGGCTGCAAACTGGTGAGCGAAGGCGCCAATATGCCGACCGAACCGGGCGGAGTGGAAGTCTTCCTGCAGAGCAAGATTCTGTACGGGCCGGGCAAGGCGGCCAATGCAGGCGGTGTGGCGGTTTCGGGTCTGGAAATGGCTCAGAACGCCCAGCATACCAACTGGACCCGCGAGGAAGTTGAGCGGCGTCTAAAGGAGATTATGGATGCCATTCATACCCAGGTGAAGACCACAGCGGAAGAATACGGCGTGCCGGGCAACTATGTTGTCGGTGCCAACATTGCCGGGTTTGTCAAGGTTGCCGATGCGATGATTGACCAGGGCGTTGTGTAAGCTGGTTGCGTGTCTTTTTCTGCGGGGTTTCCAAAGGCCTGTCTTTGCCGGACAGGCCTTTTTTCTTGGAAGAATGAGCGGGGCTGGATATACTGTCTGCTATGAATGAGCCACGAGACGTATCCAGACTGCTGCGGCAGCACAAAGAAATGGAGTCTTTTTTTGCGGGGGATTTTACCCTGCGAAGCCGTCCGGTTTCGACGGACGCCTGCGGGGCCAAAGATTCCCAGCAGCTTTTGGAGGCAATTGCCGAAGAAGTTCGGGCCTGCCGCAAATGCGAAATCGGGAGCACACGGCTGAACGCTGTGCCCGGGGAGGGCAATCCGAAGGCCCGGCTGGTTTTTGTGGGAGAAGCGCCGGGAGCCGACGAAGACCAGCAGGGCCGGCCGTTTGTGGGCCGGGCGGGCCAGCTGCTGACCCGAATGATTGCCGCCATCGGCCTTCGCCGTGAGGATGTGTTTATCTGCAACACGCTCAAGTGCCGCCCCCCGGAAAACCGCGACCCCCGACCGGATGAAATCTGGAACTGTCTTCCATATCTGAAGCGGCAGCTGGATATCCTGCGGCCGGAAGTGATTGTGGCGCTGGGCTCGCACGCCGCCCGCACCCTGCTGCAGACCGAGGCGGCCATCGGCAAGCTGAGAGGATATTTTCACGAATACCGTTTTTCTGATTCAGACCGTCCGGCCAAAGTCATGCCGACCTATCATCCGGCCTATCTGCTGCGGAATTATTCCTATGAAAATCGCCAGCGGGTCTGGGAGGATTTGCAAAAGGTGGCCGATGCACTCGGACTGAAAATACCGCAGGGCGGAAGGCAGGCGGACCCCACCTGATTTTTTCACAGGGAGGCAATCAGCGTTCGGCTGGTGTAGAAAAGGTCTGCTCCGAGAGCCGCGATGAGCAGAAGCCACCGTAAAAAATGCAGGCGAATCTGCCGGGTGCAGAGCCCATACACCGCTGCGATGCTCAGAAAAGAAAGTCCGTACATCACGGCCGGGGTCCAGTATCCGTGCCTGTCCGGACGGCTGAAAGCAAAGAAAAAGCAGAAGACGGCCAGAAAAGCGGCCAGCAGCAGACAAGCCAAAATCCATTTTCGGTCCGCCGGCCCTGCAACAACCAACGCCTGAGCGCCCAAACCGGCCAGAACCGACAGAAAAAGCATCGGCACGGCGACCCAGACTACGGGAGGAACGTTCAGAAGCGGCTGGGAAAAGGCCAGAACAAACCCCAGCAATGGCGGCAGCAGCACGAGGGCCCGGAGCAGGAAGGAATAGACAAACAGTCCCATCACGGCCAGGATAAAGGCATTCGCATAAAAACCAATGATGATTTTGTTGGCCGGAGGGGTGGGAAACTCGAGGATAGAGAGGATATCTTCTTTGCCGAGCTGCTGCGTGGAAGGCATCAGACTGTACGGTCCCAGCTGCGGCAGAGAAGCGAGCCAGTAAAAAAGAAACAGGAAGGCAAAAGGAAGAATCAAAAGGGGAAGGCGGCGCAGCGCGATGGACAAAGACGGTTTGGCAAAGCGATTCCAAAAGGCGGCCGGACAGAAGAGCCAGGGCAAAAGCGCAATCGAGAAGCCGGCCAGGGGATGATAGAGCTTAAAGCTGAGGACAAACGGCCCGAACCCATAGGCAGCGCCGGCTATGGCGGAGGCCCAAAAGGAATCCAGCCATCGCCGGCTGAGCACAAAACAGCCCATCGCCGCCAGAAAACTGTTTGCCGGCAGCAGTGTGCCCCAAAGACCCCAGCGGGACGGCAGCGGCCAAAAGAGGAAAACGGATACAGCCAAAAAAAGCAGCCCTGCCGGCAGGCCGGGATACAAAATCCGCTGCAAAACTCCTCCTTGCCTGTTTGCCGGACCCATGTTTCGAATTTCCCGCTTATTTGATGACGACCTTGCCTGTTCCGGGTGTAATCACGCCGATTTTATAGACTTCTTCTCCGGCTTTTTCCAGCTTGGTTTTCACTGCATCGGCAAAATCCGGAGCAACAATCAGGACATACCCGATTCCCATATTAAAGACCCGGTACATTTCCTGTTCCTCGACCGGACCGCGTTTTTGGAGGAAATGGAAAATGGGGGGAATCGGCCAGGATTTCTTTTTCAGGACGGCATTGCAGGCGGGGGGAAGGACGCGCGGAATATTCCCGACCAGCCCGCCGCCGGTGATATGAGCCATGCCGTGGATGACTTTTTTGGTTTTATAGGCAGACAGGACGGAGATAACCGAGCGGACGTAAATCCGTGTGGGCGTCAGGAGGATTTGCCCTAACGGGGCGCCGTCCAATTCGTCCAGACGGTCATCGAGCTGAAGTTTTTCCTGCTTAAAGCAGATATGGCGGACGAGGGTATAACCGTTGCTGTGCAGACCGGTGGAAGCCAGACCGAGAACGACATCGCCCGGTGCTACATTTCGGCCGGTGATGATGCGGTTTCGCTCCACGACGCCGACGGCAAATCCGGCCATGTCGCATTCGTTTTCCGCATATAAATCAGGCATTTCGGCCGTTTCTCCGCCGATGAGGGCACAGTCCGCCATCCGGCAGCCGGCCGCGATGCCTTCGACCATCTCGGCAATCTGTTCCGGGATGAGTTTGTGGACCGCCAGATAATCGAGGAAAAAGAGCGGTTCAGCGCCCTGGACGAGCATATCATTGACATTCATCGCCACCAAATCGATTCCGATGGAATCCATCCGGTTCATCTGGCGGGCGATGAGGATTTTGGTTCCTACGCCGTCGGTACAGGCAACCAGAACGGGGTTTTTGTAGTTTTTCTTGAATAATTTTTCATCATAATCGAGACGAAAAAGACCGGCAAAGCCGTTTTCCAGCGGAATGACACGCGGGCCGAATGTGGAGGCCAGCGAACGGCTGATGCGTCGGACCATTTCATCGTTGGCGTCAATGCTGACGCCGGCCTGCTGATACGTGAGTTTTTTTGAGGGTGTCATCAGAGTTCCATCTCGTCGAATAATTGCATTTGATGGCGTTCCAGGGAAAATTTGTTCACCGGTGTTGTAACGGGGATTCGATACTGACCGCTCCAGCAGGCCGTGCAGTAATGGTCTGCAGGAAGAGAAACGCTGCTCAGCAGTCCTTCGAGGGACAGATACTCCACGCTGTCGGCTTCGAGAGCACGGCTGATGTCGGACAGGGGGACCTGATTGGCCAGCAGTTCCTCGCGGGTCGGGAAATCCACGCCGTAAAAGCAGGGGAAGCGGACCGGCGGACAGGCCACCCGCAGGTGGATTTCTTTGGCGCCGGCCTGACGCAGAGAGCGGATCTTGCCTTTGGTGGTTGTGCCGCGGACGACGGAATCGTCAATCACAATGACCCGTTTGCCCCGCACGGCTTCTTTGACAACCGTCAGTTTGAGTTTTACTTCCAAATCCCGAAGGGCCTGACTGGGCGAGATAAAGGTGCGTCCGACGTAGTGGCTGCGGACAAACCCCATATCGAAGGGAATGCCGCTTTCGAGGGAATAGCCGATTGCGGCGGAAGTGCCGGAATCCGGCACGGGAATGACAACATCGGCGGAAACCGGATGCTCCTGAGCCAGACGGCGCCCGCACCGTTTGCGGACTTCGTGGACGTTTTCTCCGAAGACAATGCTGCTTTGCTTGGCGAAATAGACATGCTCGAAAATGCAGTGGGCCGGCGTGACGGTTCCGGGGGTAACAAAGAAACGGCTGTGGACGCCCTCGGCGTCGAGGGTGACGATTTCGCCGGGTTCAATTTCACGGATGTAATCGGCTTCGATGGCGTCAAAAGCGCAGGTTTCACTGGCTACACAGTAGGCGCCGTTTTTGGTTTTTCCCAGACACAGCGGACGGATTCCGTAGGGGTCGCGGGCGGCTTCGATGCGGTCCGGAAAGAGGAACAGAAGCGAAAAAGACCCCTGCAGATGGTTGAGGACATGTCCGAGAGGGTCCGGTTTGGTGATATGAGACGGTTTGGCCAGCAGATGGACGATAATTTCGGTATCGTTAGAGGATTTGAAAATATGCCCATAGGCCTCATATTCATCCCGAAGCAGAGAAGCATTAATCAGATTGCCGTTGTGGGCGACAGCCACCTGTCCGCGTGAGTATTCACTCAGGAAGGGCTGGGCATTCATCGGCGTGGTGGAGCCGCTGGTTGAATAGCGGACATGGCCGATCGCCATTGGGTTGTTCAGCCGTTCGAGGATGCCCCGTCCGGAACGGAAAACCCGGCTGACATGCCCCATTCCTGTATAACAATGGATACTCTCACCGTTGCTGGAGGCAATGCCCGCGGATTCCTGGCCTCGATGCTGAAGACTGTGTAATCCGAAATACGTTTTCTGAACGGCTTCGGGATCTCCGAAAATACCGAATATCCCGCATTCTTCTTTTATTTGAGTCATAGAACCTCAGATTGGCAGATTGGAGTCAGACATCTGCCTACTACCTTACCGAAGAAAGCGTCCGCCGTCAACGGCAAATTCAGGAATCGGGTCACGGGGAAATCGTAAAATCTATTGAAAATCGAGACAGAATCTGCTAAAATAACTGTTTCTTTCACTAAAATTAAAAAAAGGATATGCAATATGGAGTTTCGAGTCCCCCTTTCGCGTCCGGATGTCAATGAATCGGATATACAGGCCGTTGTTGAGGTTCTGCGAAGTCCCTATTTGTCGCTGGGGCCGAAGGTGCGGGAGTTTGAGGAGTGTTTTGAACGGTATGTAGGCCGGCGCCATGCGGTGGCGGTCAACAGCGGCACCAGCGGGTTGTTTTTATGTATGAAGGCGATGGGCCTGGGGCCGGGCGATGAGGTGATTACGACACCATTTACGTTTATTGCCACCGTGACCACGATTCTGATGACCGGTGCGACGCCGGTGTTTGCCGATATTGACCCGGTCACGCTGAATCTGGATGTAAAGGAGGTTGAAAAGAAAATAACCCCTCGAACAAAAGCCATTGTTCCGGTGGAGGTATTCGGCAATCCGGCGGGGATGGATAAGATTTGCGAGTTGGCAAAAGCCCACAGGCTGGAGGTGGTGGAGGATTGCTGCGAGGCCCTCGGGTCGGAATTGAACGGACGAAAAGCAGGTACCTTCGGACGGGTGGGGGTCTTTGCGTTTTATCCCAATAAGCAGATGACGACCGGCGAAGGAGGAATGATTGTGACGGATGATGAGGAAATCGCCCGCTTGTGCATTTCGCTTCGCAATCAGGGGCGGGGAAGCGGGGGGGGCTGGCTGGCCCATGAGCGGCTCGGCTACAATTACCGCCTCAGCGATATTAACTGTGCCCTGGGTGTTTCTCAGGTCAGGCGGATCGAAGAGTTTGTGCGCAAGCGTCAGCAGGTAGCCCAGATGTATCTGGAGCGGCTGGCGAATGAAAAACGCATTGTTCTCCCGCAGGTTCCCGGCGGGGCGAGGATGAGCTGGTTTGTGTTTGTGATTCGTCTGGCGGATGTCTACCGACCCGAGCAGCGCAACGAAGTGCTCAACCGGCTAATGGAACGGGGGATTCAGGTGAGCAACTATTTTCCGCCGGTGTATCTGCAGCCGTTTCTCGCCAAAGCCCTCGGACACAAGAGCGGGGATTTCCCCGTAACGGACCATATCAGCGCCCGCACCATCGCACTGCCGTTTCATAACAATCTGAGCCGCGGAGAGGTCGAGCTGGTCTGTTCAGAGCTGCAGGATATTCTGGATCATCTGAATTGACCGGCGGCGTCGTTGGTTGGAGAGAATCGGCGTTTCTGCGTCGGTTCAGCAGGGCCATGCCTTTTGTAAACCATTGCTGTTTCGCTGGTTACGGCAATTCAAAATTTTCCTTTTCCCCGGGTTCATTGGTTGACCGGCCTGCGGATATTTCGTAGGTTTTAATAGACGAGGCCGACTTGGTAAGGCAAATGCAAAACCAAAAAACGATGTTTTCCGCGGGAGAAAACGATGGGTCGATTGCTGTTTCTCATGATGGTGTTTGGGGCAGGATTTGCGGCGGCCCTGTATTTGGTGGCTCCTGTCGAGGACGGCCGGACGAAGAATGAACAGACGATGACGGAACGACTGGCGGAAAGACAGCAGATGCGGGAGGATTTACTGGCTTTGTCGTGCAAAATACGTCTGGGGATGGACCAACTGATTAGTTTCGCCGAGGAAAAGTCTGTTCAGCTGGCGGATTATCTTCGCCGGGAAGCGGCCAAACGGCAGGCCGAAAGCGGAAGCTGAAAAACTGCCGAAAAACCGAAACAGTCTATATGCCTGTTTTCGGTATCGTCTGTGTGCCTTGTATGCTGTGCCTGAATGCGAGGCCGAGTCCCGATTCGGCGGTTTCCATGCACGGAGACCGCCGAATCGTTTTTGGGGTTTACAGAGTCCGCTGATTGGAGGGGCGATCAAGCTGGAAAGCATCGCAGACTGCAATCAGGGCCTTATCGCCGTCGGCCAAGTTGACCAGACAGCTGATTCGGATTTCGCTGGTTGTGATGGAATCAATGTTGATTTTTGCATCGGCCAGGGCCTGGAACATTCGATCGGCTACGCCGTAATGAGACCGCATCCCAACTCCGACAATCGAAACTTCCGCCACGTCCTCCCGAACAAATACGTTCTGGCAATGGACAGATTCGCGGATTTCCTCGATGGCCTGCCGAGCGGCATCCAGGTCGGACTTGTTGACCGTAAAGAGGATGTTGGCTTTTTCCGGGCTGACTTCGGTCTGAATGATGTCATTGACGCTGACGCGTGCCTTGGCCAGATGGGAGAAGATTTTTGCGGCGTTGCCGGGTTTGTTGTCCACTCCGATCAGGCTGATTTTGGCCAAATCTTTCTGAATGGTTGCACCAGAAACCAATATACCTTCCATTTTCGGGACCTCATGAGTGATTAGTGTTCCGGGATTGTTGTTCAGGCTGCTTCGGACATGAATGGTGACATTGTATTTTTTGCCGAATTCGATGGACCGGCTGTGCATGACGCCGGCGCCCAAACTGGCCAGTTCGAGCATTTCATCGTAGCTGATTTGTTCCATCTTGACGGCTTTGGGATAGATTCGGGGGTCGGTGGTGTAAATTCCATCGACGTCGGTATAAATTTCGCAAAAACTGGCACCGAGGGCGGCGGCCAGGGCGACGGCACTGGTATCGGAGCCGCCGCGTCCGAGGGTGGTGATATTGCCTTCCGCATCGACACCCTGGAAGCCCGCAACGACCACGATATACCCTTCATCCAGTTTTTTGCGGATTTTTTCCGTCCCGATGCTTTGGATGCGAGCCTTTGTGTGGGTGTCATCGGTGAGCATGCTGATTTGCGAACCGGTGAAACTGATGGCTTTTTGCCCCATTGCATAGCAGGCCATAGCAAAAAGTGAAACCGTCTGCTGTTCGCCGGTGCTCAGCAGCATGTCCATCTCCCGCTTAGGCGGATTGGGGTTGATTTCCATCGCATCGGCAATCAGCTCATCGGTCTGCTTTCCGCGGGCGGAGGCCACGACAACAACCTGATAGCCTTTTTGATGTGCTTCGATGGCTCGTTTCGCGGCTCGGCGGATTTTCTCGGCATTCGCAACAGAGGTTCCGCCGAATTTCTGAACCAGAATGGACATACAGGTTTTCCTTAAAACATTTCCTCTAAATGTCTCGAACAATTGGGGGATTACTATAGGCATCTGTGGGACAAAAGTCAATACTTTTCGGTTTGCTTTTGCCGCCGAGAAAAATTAAGATTTTGCTTCCGTTGCCGGGGACCTTGTATCGAAAAGACCGATGGAAACAGAGCTTATCAAATTGGGAAAACCGCTGAATAAGGAAGCGGTTCGAAAAGTGGTTCGTGCCCTTGAGCAGGGGGCCATTGCGGCGCTTCCGACCGAAACGGGGTACGGCTTAGCGGCGCGGGCCCTGCCGGACACGTTGGCCGGATTGGATGACCTGAAAGAAGGTGCGCCGGCACCGCATACGGTGCTTCTGGGAAAAAAGGAGGACATTTCCAAATATGTTCCCAAGGTTCTGCGGCCGGTGATGAAGCTTATCCGAAACTGCTGGCCGGGTCCCCTTCTTTTAGTGTTTGAAATGGACCAGGAAGGTCTTCAAAAAATGAGAAGCGTCTTTCCGGAAGAAATTTGCCGCTGCTTATACGAGGACGGCAGGATTTGTTTGTATTGTCCGGAATCAGAGGAAACAAGAGAAATATCGTCTTCTACAGTTTTGCCTGTGCTGATGAGTTCCTTGAATTCGGAAAAGTTTAATCCATATGCTCCTGCGGATGTTTACGAATATTTCAAGGGCAAAATTGATTTGGTTGTAGATTTGGATGAATGCAGCATCCGAAACAAAAAGACATTTTCGGTTGTGAAATATGGAGCAAGCGGCTTAGAGATTATTGAAGAGGGTTCTTTTTCGTCTGAAATGCTTCGTAAAAACAGCTTAATTAAGATATTGTTTGTCTGCAGTGGAAATACCTGTCGAAGTCCGATGGCTGAAGCCATTTGTAAAAAGATTCTTTCGGATAAATTAGGTTGTTCTATTGACTCTCTTGAACGGTTTGGTTATAAGGTTGAATCGGCCGGTGTCTTTGCAGCTGACGGTCTTCGAGCAAGCAAAGAATCAGATATTATATGTCGCGAATACGGCGTTTCCTTAAATGAACATAAAAGCCGGTTTCTGACAAAACAGGCGCTTCAGGAAAGCGACCTTGTTTTTGTTATGACGGAATGCCATTTGTCTGATATCGAGCGAATGAGGCCGTCTGATTTTCAGGCATATCTATTGGATAAAAAGGCGGAAATTCCGGATCCGGCAGGACAGGATATAGACGTTTACAGAAGGTGTGCCAGACAAATAGAAAGGGCTCTTCGAGAAAGGATTGAAGAAATTTTATGATTGTTGCTGTTTCTAATGACCACCGCGGCGTGCGCTCCGGCGAGCAGATTCGAGCGATTGTGACTCAACTGGGGCATCAATGTCTGGATTTAACCCACAAGGATGACCAGGCGGTCGATTATCCGGATTACGCCTATGAAGCGGCGATGGCCGTGGCTTCCGGAAAGGCCGACCGTGCTATCCTGGTTTGCGGGACCGGTATCGGAATGTGCATTGCCGCCAACAAAGTCAAGGGGATTCGGGCGGCTCTGTGCTATGATGAACTGGCGGCGAAGGTTTCTCGTCAGCATAACGATGCAAACGTTCTGTGTCTGTCCGGCGATTTGCTTGGGCCGACGATGCTCCGGAAAATGGTTGAAGTGTGGCTGACGACGGATTTTGAAGGGGGCCGTCACCAGCGGCGGGTCCGGAAGATTCAGGCCATCGAAGAGGGCAAAGACCCGCGAGAAATCAATGGGTAGATTTTTTGGAAATCGGAATGCGAAGGCCGGACTTGGTTCGGCCTTTTTTATTGGATTTCAGAAGGACAGCTGCAGACGCGTAAAGAAAGTACGACCCGGGGTTTCGTAAGCCGTAAAATAACTGATGTCGTGAACCGGCGGGACGGTTTGATTGAAAAGGTCTGTCACCCCCAGCATCCATTCCCCCTTGCCCTGAGCGATTTGGCGGGTGAAGGTGATGTCAAGACGGTTTTTTACCTCGATATCGTCCGGCGGGCTTCCGGTAGGGGTTATCGGAATCAGATTGTTATACACATAGTTGAGATTCATGGCCCATTTCTCATCGAGTTTCCAGCGGACACGCAAACCTGTTTTATGCTCGGAGGGGAAGAAAGCGCGGATATTCTGTTCGCTGAAGTCTGTTCTTAAATGATTGAAGCTGTAAAAGGCGGCGGCTGTGAAAACGCTGTGTCTAAAGGTGATTTCGCAATCTGTTCCCCATGCGTCGGCTCCGTCGATATTGAAAAAAGTGCTGTTCTGGACAGGTCCGATTTCGCTGACGATTTCACTGCCGATGAGGTCTTCCATTCGCTGATAATAAACATCTGTGCGGAGGAAGAGGTGTTCGGTCAGCTGTCCGCTGTATCCGGCTTCAATGGACGAGACGGATTCGTTTTTGAGTTTTTCGGGGATTGGAATGATATTCACTAATCCCATCAGTCCGTTCAGTGTGGTTTCACGCAGCATGATGGTGGGGGCCCGGAAAGCCCTGGCGAAACCGGCCCGCAGAATGTGGCTGCGGGCCTCATCGAGGGCGTATAAGGAAGACAGACGAACCGATGCATCAGTTCCGCTTTCGCTGTAGCGGTCGATTCGGCCCTGTGCCTCGAGGGTCAGCCGGTCGGTCAGTTTGACCTGGTCCATCAGAAAAAAGCCCGTCCAGTACTCTTCATATCTTTTTTGGCTGAAAAGGATTTCTCCGAAAACGGTTTGATTTCGGTTTCTGATGCGCGTCCATCGAGCGCTGCCGCCCATCGTGATGGTATGTTTTTCATTGGGAGTCAGGGTTAGCTGGCCTTCAAAGTCGTTCTCAAAGTAGTCATATCGGTCTATCACAAAAGGGGTCTCAAAGGCGGCGTAATTTCCATACCATTGCAGGTGTCCGCTGATGTCCTCATCGATGCCGAAGTCGGTGCGGGAAAACAAACGGAGCATTTCAATGTGAACATCTTCTTGCGGAAAACGGCCGCACATTTCCCGGTCGCCTGTTTCGTTGGCGGAAGCAGCAGCCCCGAAGGTCCATTTTGTCGAAGGGTCTGTCTGATACGAAATGACGGAATCCGTCTTCCAGATGCGCAGAAAATCGCGTGCGGGGTACGTTTGTACCGGAATCAGCGGGGCCATATCCGGATAGCCGAGCTGGTACTTGCCGGCGCCGGCTGCATCGGAATCTTGGATGGTTTCGAATCCGGCGGAGATTTTCCATGCCCATTTGTCTTGCGTGTTTGCCCATCGCAGGTGCGTAAAACTGTCTCCGTGTTGACTGACGGTTGTACTCAGAAGATTCCGTGTCCGGTCGGGTTTTTTGGTGATGATGTTGATGACCCCGTTGAAGGCGTTGGCTCCCCAAACGGCTCCGGCCGGTCCCCGCGTGATTTCAATCTGTTCAATGTCTTCGAGGAAAATCGGCAGGTTCAGCCAGTTTGGAGCCCCGAAAACAGGATTCATTATGCTCCGGCCGTCCAGCAGGACGAGGGTTCGGTCGGAAAATTCGCTGTGCATGCCGTGCACGCCGACAATCCAGCGTGTGCGGTCCAGTTTTGCGACGTCCATGCCGGTATAAAACTGCAGGATTTCCGGAATATTTGTCAAGCCGGAGGCGTGAATTTCTTCTGCGGTGATAACTGTAACCGGGACCGGGCTTTCCGTTAATTTCTGTTCGGTCCGGGAAGAGGAAACCACCAGAGAGACATTCATCAGCTCTTCCAGGGACATATCAAAGAGGTTTTTCTCAGCGAACAACTCGGCCTGAAAGACCTGGGGGCCGAAGGGGCAGAAGACGATTCCCGCAAGAAGCAAAGCGAGCGGTGCAGATTGATGCCGCCTATGCGGGTCTGTTTGTTTTCCGTCCTGATGAATATAAAAAAAACGTTTCATGAAACCTGAAAAACAGTTTTGCGATTTTCTGAAGGATTCCGCCGGCTCAATAGGTATTTTTTCTTCGGCAAATACGGAGATATACTTAATTTGGGGCCGCGGAATGGGGGGCAGAGGGGCTTTGAATCGCTTTAAATAAAATGTCCGATAATTTCGGAAGAAGAAAAGACGGTTCAGAGACGCTCTGAGGGCTTGAGCATTTCGTTCAGAGAGCCGGAGCGGAAGCCCTGCAGGTCGAGGGTGATATATTGAAAGCCGAGGGATTTGAGTGTTTCGACAATTTTATTTCGACAGGATTCCTCTGTGAGTTTTTGGATTTGATTGGAAGGGACCTCGATTCGAGCCAGAATGCCGTGATGTCGGACACGAAGCTCAGAAAGCCCCAATGAGCGGAGGAAGTCTTCCGCCTGTTCGACCTGATGCAGTTTTTCTTCGGTGATTTCAATCCCGTAGGCAATGCGCGAAGCCAGACAGGGCGAGGCAGGCAGGTCTGCGGTCGGCAGATTCATCTGCCGGCTGAGGAATCGGATATCTTCTTTGGTTAATTGTGCCTCCATCAGGGGAGTCAGAATATTCAGAGCGGCAACGGCCCGCGAGCCCGGCCTGTAATCGTTTTGGTCATCCCAATTGCTGCCGCAGGCCAGAAGGGAAAATCCTTCCTGTTCGGCGCGGCGGCGAATCGTCAGCATTTGATGGCTTTTGCAGTGAAAGCAGCGGTCTTGTCTGTTGGCGGTGTAGTTGGGGTCGTTCAATTCGGTCAAGAGGATTTCCAGCAGACGGATTTGGAGTTGTTCTGCAATCCGCCGGGCTTGTTTCAATTGCGATTGCGGAAGAGAAGGGCTGATGCCGATGCAGGCCAGGACATTTTGCGGGCCGAGCGTTTGTGCGGCGGCGGCCAGAAGGAAGGTGCTGTCCACGCCGCCGGAAAAGGCGACGGCAAGCTTCTGCAGGGCTCGCAGCCTTATTTGAAGGTGTTGATATTTTTCGTTCGGCGTCATTGCGAAGAACCTTTCTGAAAAACAATACGTAAAAAAAGGCGGTTTTGACAAGAGAAAAAAAATGTCCTATAAGCGGACGGGATATATCCTGTAATTGTGATAAAGTCCCTGCCGGCGAATGACGAAAAAAAATAAAAAATTTTTTAAAAATGCTATTGACGGGAAAATTTTTGGAGTTATATTAACTCATCTCAGATGAACGAGCGGACAAGTAAGTTCTTAATGAGAATTGCTTGGCCGCTTATTGTTTCGGCTTGAAGAAGTCGAAACGAAACTGAAAAGCTCTTTGGCAAGTGAACAGTTGATACCATCCTAAGCAGCGAGACCGCAGGACCTCGGACCCTCACGAATCTTGGTTCGAGGCCCTCCAAAATTGGTGTGTTGAAAAACCTTTGCGGGGTCGAAAGACCCTGCGGGAATCAACCGGTTCTCGTTGCGTGAGCGAGTTTTGAGTTGAGTTTAGCTGAAGATAACCGTCTCTTCGGAGACGGGAGTCAGCGATACAAATTGAAGAGTTTGATCCTGGCTCAGAACGAACGCTGGCGGCGTGGCTAAGACATGCAAGTCGAACGGGCCGTTCAATTGGGTAACCGAGAGAGCGGTCAGTGGCGCAAGGGTGAGGAATAGATAGGTAACGTACCCCGAACTTCGGGATAGTGTCGTCTTGAGCAATCAAGATTACCGAAAGGGGCAGTAATACCGAATAATGTCAGCTGTCACAAGACAGTTGACCAAAGATTTATCGGTTCGGGAGCGGCCTATCTCCTATCAGCTAGTTGGTGAGGTAACGGCCCACCAAGGCGACGACGGGTAGCGGGACTGAGAGGTTGACCCGCCACATCGGGACTGAGACACTGCCCGGACCTCCACGGAGGGCTGCAGTAACGAATATTGGGCAATGGGCGAAAGCCTGACCCAGCGACGCCGCGTGCAGGAGGAAGCCCCTCGGGGTGTAAACTGCTGTCAGGGGTTAGAAAGCCGAAAG